>NZ_JAUBOR010000016.1:0-131512 GCF_036700305.1 Microcoleus sp. Z1_A1 | reverse complement strand
TCTGGTGGCTGCGGGCTTTTTCATTCGTTTATTTTACCAGCTTTTGACACTGAAGTTTTTTTGACCTGAATCCTTACCTAGCAAGTATAGAAATAAGCACACTTAAGAGTAAAGACTAAAAAAGATAGTGCATCAACCTAACTATTAATTTGGCTGCATAATTATACGACTACCAGCTCCGCAATCTGTTCCTTGGACTTTCCAGAAAACATCATTGCCTTCCCGTCAGCCTCCACCATGAAGTGATGCCCATTGTCAGTAATAAAGTGCCAAGCGAGTATTCTTTTGCCACCGTACTCATTCATAGTATCGCCTGCCGTAACGCGCTCAAGCTTATGGCCGGCTGCATCGCACAAGGCTCGTATCAGTTTCATGTATCTCGGCTCGGCAACACGGGCCTGGGCGAGCCGGGCCTCGCGATCGGAAATACTCAATGCTCGTCGAGTGACTTCCTGTTGGATTCGATCTTCTGCTACAACAATCAGGCCGGGGCGCGCTTTTAACCAGTTAGCATTTAATCGTTCGAGACTCTCCTCTTGTTCGATCGAATAAAAGTCCTCATTTATGCCATTTAGCCTGTCTCTCTCAGCATTTTCGCCGAATAACTCACTCGAAAAGAACGATGCTAACTTTGTCTTTCGTGCTGTAACCAGCGCCTCTCCTTTTGCAAAAAGATCGGTATGTTGTGTCGCGCCGATTTTCCCAAGGCCTTCTTTAACTAGCGCGATGACAGCAGGCTGCCACCTTGTGTTGTAGACAAACTGAGCAAAACCGCCATTATTCACCTGCCCGAGGTAGTAATCAACGTAGTAACTGAGGAGTGCGTCGTGAGAAATTTCTGAGAGATTCAGAAGCTCTTGAAATAGTGCATTCACAAAGTCAATATTTGATTGGATCGTCGCGCGGATATCATCGCTATTCATGCTTTCCGCTGAGAACACGACCGCATCTTTCGAGCCAAGTATGTCGTCACTCATTTTTCCGTCTCCCTCTTAGGCTAAAACTTTTTATCTTGCCCAACTATTAATTATATTGCAGTTGCAACATCGAATATAGCCTATCATGCTCTTTTATGCTTTTTGAGGAACGACAATACTGAAAATTACATCAGCGTTCATCTGTGTTTATCTGCTGAAATCTGCGGTTTAAAAATCCCAATCTAATCGATTTACTTCGAGCCGATATATACAAAACCCCCAAACCATTTTAAAAATTAAGTTTGGGGGTTTTATTCCTAAATCCAGTTCAAATCACAACTTACTCGGCTCGATCGCAGGTGCTCTCAAAGACACAGTTTTATCCGTAGCAGCCTTAGCCACCAAGGAAGGCACAGAATCGCGCAACTTTGCAGTCAACTGTACAGTAGTCGCATCATAAACCTGAGTCAGCATCTTAGGATACAAACCGATACCGATAATCGGCACTAACAGAGCCGCAATAATAAACACTTCTCGCGGTTCCGCATCCACCAATTCCTCGTGATCCGACAATTCCTTATTTTCAGGCCCGTAGAAGATTTCACGCAGCATCGACAGCAGATAAATCGGAGTCAAAATCACCCCGACAGCAGCGAGAAATACCACACAAACCTTAAACACAGGATTGTAAGCATCGCTCGTTGCAAAACCCACAAATACCATCAATTCTGCTACAAAACCGCTCATTCCCGGCAAAGCCAAAGAAGCCATAGAACAAGCAGTCCACATGGCAAAAACCTTACGCATTTTCTGCCCGACACCGCCCATTTCGTCCAGCATGAGCGTGTGAGTGCGATCGTAAGTGCAGCCCACCATAAAGAACAAACTCGCCCCAATTAAACCGTGGGAAACCATTTGCAGCATTGCACCGCTAATTCCCAAATCGGTAAACGAAGCTATCCCAATCAGCACAAACCCCATGTGCGAAATCGAAGAATAAGCAATTTTTCGCTTCAAATTGCGCTGAGCAAAAGAAGTTAAGGCGGCGTAAACAATGTTAACCACACCCAAAATTACCAAGATGGGTGCGAAGGTAGCGTGAGCATCCGGGAGCATTCCCGCATTCATCCGCAGTAAAGCGTAACCGCCCATTTTTAGCAGAATTCCTGCTAGCAACATATGGGCGGGTGCGGTTGCTTCCCCGTGAGCGTCAGGGAGCCAAGTGTGCAGCGGAAAAATCGGCAGTTTGACACCGTAAGCTATTAAGAAACCTGTGTAAAGGAGCAATTCTACATTGGGGGCGTAATCTTTAGCTGCGATCGCCCGCATATCGAAAGTCACCGTATCGCCGTAAAACGCCATCGTCAGCGCGCCCAGCAAAATAAACAGCGAACCGCCTGCGGTGTATAGGATAAACTTAGTTGCTGCATAGAGGCGCTTCTTGCCGCCCCAGATGGACAAAATCAGGTAAATCGGGACTAATTCCAGTTCCCAAACCAGGAAAAACAGCAACATATCCTGCACGGCAAAAACTGCGATTTGGCCGCCGTACATTGTCAGCATCAAAAAGTAAAAAAGCTTCGGTTTAAAGGTGACAGGCCAAGCAGCTAAAGTAGCCAGAGTAGTAATAAAACCAGTCAGCAAAATCAGCGGCATTGATAAACCGTCAGCACCCACCGACCAATTCAAATCGAGTTGCTGCACCCAAGTATAGCTTTCTACCAGTTGCAAATCTGGATTGCTGAAGTCGTACTGAGTGTAAAAAGCGTAAACAAGTAGGGCAAAATCGATCAAACCCACAATTAGGGCATACCACCGCACCGTCTTGCCATCCTTATCGGGAATTAAAGGAATCAGCAAGGACGCAGCAATGGGAAACAGAATTGTTGTTGTTAACCAGGGAAAGTTAGCTGTATCCATTGCGTTTTAAAATGATCCATCAGTTATTAGGTTTAAACACATTTTGCCAATTTTAGCCTAAATTTTATACTTTCTTTAGACGGAACATTTTTTTTTGCTATTATCTGGACAAATTATGCGATCGCAACAGTTAAGTTTAATGAAAGATTTATTTCTCTTTGCTAATTGTCAATTGTGAGTTATTGAGCTAATGCCCGTTCTTAAAATATCTTCTGGCGAGAAATGGCATTGCCCCTTGGTGTCAACTTCAGCCGCTCATCTGCAATTGGGCGAGTCCGCCAGGGAATGAATTCCCTGGCTAATAGCGAAAGTCCTCTCAAGAGGACTAATAGATATCTCCAAAAAAGCCAGTATTGAACAGGCAAGATGCCTGTTCCACAATAAGAGGTTTAAGGAGTTCTTCAGTCCTCATAGCGAAGACTTTAGCTTTGAGACAGGGAATTCATTCCCTGTCGGACTATCGGACTATCGGTTTTACCGGGAAAGTTGACACTAATGGACAATGCCGTATCTCTACAGATTTAACCGACTCCAGAAACGATCGCAAAACCCAGAACTGCGACAAACACAATCAGAGCATAAAATTGAGCGCGACCGCTCTCAAAGTATTTCAAACCTTCGCCGCTAACCAGGGTGATAAACCCTGTTAAGTTGACGACACCATCGACGACTCGCAAATCAACTTCCATGACTTGCCGCGCTAAACGGCGGCTGCCTTTGACAAAGAGAAAATCGTTGATATCGTCGAGATACCACTTGTTCAGGGAGAACTCGTAAAGCGGTTTGATTTTTTGGGCGATCGCACTTGGGTCAATTTTACGGCTCAAATACATCAGAGAAGCCAAAGTAATGCCCAGCAAAGCAATACCTACAGAGCTTCCGCCCATAATCAAAAATTCCGTCAAATTGAACTCAGCAGCGTGTTCCAAAACTTCTTCGAGAGACTCCCCAGGCGCGCGAACAAACTGCTCGAAATAATTGGCAAACGGCGTACCGAGAAAACCGATAAACACAGAAGGTACTGCCAGCAACACTAACGGCAGAGCCATTGTCAGAGGAGATTCGTGAGGCAAATGGTCGTGCTCATCGTGACTGTCGTCAGTTGATGCCAATTCCTTAACGTTCATCGCTCCCGGGCCGAAAACTAAACCCGGTTGCAGAAGTTGCTGTTTGATAGCGTTGTTATTGCCCCGGAATTCGCCCTCAAAGGTGCTGAAATACATCCGAAACATATAAAACGCGGTCATCCCGGCCGTCAGCCAGCTAACAGCCCACAGAGCGGGATTTGCGGAGAAGGCGCTGGCGAGGATTTCGTCTTTTGACCAAAAACCAGCAAACGGCGGAATTCCGCAGATTGCCAAATTTCCGATTAAAAAGCAAGAAGCGGTAATCGGCATATATTTCCGCAAGCCGCCCATGACTCGCATATCTTGAGCCAGAGCCGGGTTGTGGCCTACAACTGCTTCCATCCCGTGAATCACTGAACCTGAACACAGGAACAGCATTGCTTTGAAGTAAGCGTGAGTCATCAAGTGGAAAAGTCCGGCACTGTAAGCGCCGACGCCCATTGCCATCACCATGTAGCCGAGTTGGGAGATGGTGGAGTAGGCGAGGCCTTTTTTGATGTCATTTTGGGTAATCGCGATCGAAGCGCCCATAAATGCCGTAAAACAGCCGGTGCAGGCGATCAAATTCATGACTGCCGGCAGCCCTTCAAACACTGGGTACATCCGAGCGATCAGGAATACGCCGGCGGCTACCATTGTCGCGGCGTGGATTAAGGCCGAAATCGGTGTCGGGCCTTCCATTGCGTCTGGTAGCCAGACGTGGAGGGGGAATTGAGCGGATTTGGCTGCTGGGCCCAAAAATATGAGGACGCCGAAGATTGTCGCCAGAGTCGCCGAAAGAGCACCGGATTCTACTAAGGAGTGCAGGCGTTCGCCCATCACCTCAAATTCAAAGCTGCCGGTGGCCCAGTAAATGCCGAGGATGCCCAGCAGCAGGCCGAAGTCGCCGACGCGGTTGGTGACAAAAGCTTTTTGGCAAGCGTCAGCAGCGGGTTTGCGATCGTACCAAAATCCGACTAGCAGGTACGAACACATACCTACGAGTTCCCAGAAAATGTAAATCTGAACGATGTTCGGGCTGACTACGAGACCCAACATTGAGGCGCTGAAGATGCTCAGGTAGGCGTAAAAGCGCACGTAGCCGTCATCGTGAGCCATGTAGCCGTCGGTGTAAATCATCACCAAAAAGGCGACCGTAGTGACGATCGCCAGCATCACCGCCGTCAGCGGGTCGATGATATAGCCCATATTCAGCGAGAAGTTGCCAGCAGAAGCCCACTGAATACTGCGGGTGTAGGGTGCGTGGCCCTGTAATTGACTCCACAGCAATGCGAAGGAGAGTACCATTGACCCTCCGAGTGCGGACACGATTAATATCGCATTCGCTTGTCGGAGTTTGTTGGTTGCCTGGTTAAAGGTGATTAAGCCTAGACCTACTAGCATTGCGCCTGCCAGTGGCAGGACAGGAATCAGCCAAGCGTATTGATAAAGCAGTTCCATGACTGATAGGTAGTTTAAAGTTTCTACTAGATATGGCCAAAACTGTAAACAATTGTGACACACGCCTGCGCGACCCGGCAGAAATACTTGTTGTAATTCTCAAGCGTTGTCGATCGACAACGCTTGAGACCTACTGCCTATTTTCCGATCGAGCCGATCGATCTAGTTCGCCTTAAATCTATGCCCAAATATAGACTGACAAATCGAGCTTGGACGGAAAGAAATCAAGAAACCTGGTTTTTTAACCGATACCCTGGCGCTTCACACTATATTTTTGTAAAAAACACTGTTTCGGGGTTCAGGAATGCGACATTTGGCGCTCAGGTGGCCGATCGACAAATGAGGAATTGCTTCTGATTTCTACCTAAAAGCCGAATAACTTGCAGCCGTTACCTGTTGGCTACTTCCTGAAGTTGCAGCCGTTGAGATGGGGAAACTACGTGAGCGGCCAGCATCCAGGCATCCAGAGTCCGCCGCAGTTCCTCGCGTCCTTGGTAGTCTTCCAATCTAAATCGAACTTGATCGCCCTCAAACAAAATCAGCGTGGGCAGACTTGTCAGCCGATAAGTGTGGGCCAACTTGAAACATTGATCGGCATTCACCCCTACGAGCTTGACTTTTCCTGCCCACTGTGCTTCAAAAGTCTTAAGCGTGGGGTCGATCGCGCGGCACAAACCGCACCAAGGAGCCGAAAAGTGAACTAAAACGGGGGTAGAGGCTTGAAAAACCTCTTGTGCAAAAGTGCGTTCGCTAACCGACAACACCATGAGCCCTCAAAATTTAATAATTTTTTTCTATCCTAGGGATCATGCTACCAGTATATGTTCCTAGTGACACGCATCAAAAAAGGATGAATTTCCCACAGCAAACCAGTAAAAATGACTACACCTACGTAGGAAGGGCGCAGAAACTCAAGCAAATCAAGGGTTTGACGCTTTTGTATGATTGCCAAAAAAGGCATGATTGAGGTTCGAGATTTGATGGTTTCAAAGGATTCTCCAAAACGAGCCTGAAGTCGTCTGTCGCCGTGCCACACTCCGAACAGGTGGTGAAGTACCAAACCGATGGAAGTGACGAGGGTAAAGCTAGTGCCAATCCACAGGGTGTGGGCCACGCACCAAATCACTTGTCCCACCATTTGCGGGTGACGAGTGATGCGAATGATGCCAGTCTCGTAGAGGTGAACTTGGGGCTTTTGGACGGCGGCAATTTCTAGGAGGTTGAAAGTTGCTGGGTACAGAAACAGAAAGGAAATTGCCGAAAGTATCCAAACAGCAGGTTTAACTCCGGGTAATCCCTGTACTTGCCAAAGCTGTACGCCGTCGTAACGGTGGTTGAAAAAGTAGACAATCAGAATGACGGCTAGCGGCAAACTGACAAGGGCAAACAAAACGCGGTAAAGTCTCGGCCCGATCAGCTTTTCACCTTTGGGCCGGAGTGCTGCTAAACCGCTGTGGGCGATCGCAAAAACCAGTAATAAGCCCAGAATAACTAAGTGGGAGTCGAGCGCCAAGTCGATCGTCATTGCAAATATTAAGAAAAGTTATTGATTCTCGGCCAATTTGTGTCACAAAGTATCTATGGGAGCATTCAGCGGTTATCAGTCATCACTCATCAGTCATCAGTCATTAGTGACCCAATAGCAACTAAAGACCGCAGACAGAGGACGAGTACAACTGACTTTAAGGTTGCGTGTGTTGCAGCCAAATGACTGGCATCGAAGTCAACTCCGACTGTTGCACACCAAATCGAACCAGCTTGTCGATTGACCGCAGAGATTGACAGAAGACCCGCCCCTACACCTACTGACAATTTAGATATATGTCTGACCTTCCTTTCACTTTAGACCAGTTACGCATTCTCAAGGCGATCGCCTCTGAAGGAAGCTTCAAACGCGCCGCGGACAGCCTCTATGTATCCCAGCCAGCAGTTAGCTTGCAGGTGCAAAACTTAGAGAGACAATTGGACGTGCCACTGTTTGACCGGGGGGGGCGGCGGGCGCAACTAACCGAAGCCGGACACCTGCTGCTGAGTTACGGCGAGAAAATTTTATCGCTTTGCCAGGAAACTTGTCGAGCTCTGGAAGACTTGCAAAATCTCCAAGGCGGTACTTTGATCGTCGGCGCTTCTCAAACAACGGGAACCTATTTGCTGCCCCGGATGATTGGGATGTTTCGCCAAAAGTACCCAGATGTAGCAGTACAGCTTCACGTTCACTCGACCCGCCGCACGGCGTGGAGTGTGGCCAACGGGCAAATCGATTTGGCAATTGTTGGCGGAGAAATTCCTACCGAACTTGTAGAAGCTTTAGAAATTGTTCCTTACGCTGAGGACGAACTGGCTCTGATTCTTCCTCCATCTCACCCGATGGTACAACAAGAAACTATCCAAAAAGAAGACCTTTACAAATTGCAGTTTATATCCCTCGATTCGCAGTCTACGATCCGCAAAGTAATCGATCAGGTACTGACTCGCTGCGGCATTGACACGCGCCGCTTGAAAATAGAGATGGAACTAAATTCGATCGAAGCCATTAAAAATGCCGTTCAGTCGGGGCTGGGAGCTGCTTTTGTCTCGGTTTCGGCGATCGAAAAAGAGTTGCTCATGGGCGTCTTGCACAAATCTCAAATGGACGAAGTTTTGGTAACTCGCATTTTGTCGCTGATTTACAACCCCAACCGCTACCGTTCTAAAGCAGCAGAGGCTTTCAGCAATGAAATTTTGCCCCAGTTTGCTACTTATTCGACCATCCTGGAGAAGAAAGAACCCCCTGCCCTCGATTTGGGATTCATAGAAATAGCAACTCCCAATTCGGCGGGAAGTTAATCTCTTAGGTCGCTGGCAGTTAGCAGTTCGCGGTGAGTTGAGAAATCGAAATCTGGTTTAACCATCACTTTTTCTTCGTTCTTCCCTTTTCCTTCTTTCCTCTTCCTTCTTCCCTCTTCTTAGCAAACAAAAATGGAAGTTTACTGCACCCGCCCGGGCTGCCCGCGCCCTCAAAACTCTTTTCCCGACCTCGATGACAGTTCGCGGCTGAAAACGGTGCAGCAAAAGTTTTGCACCGCTTGCGGGATGCCCATGATTTTGAGGGGCCGCTATTTGCCCGTGAGGTTGTTGGGTCAAGGCGGTTTTGGGGCGGCGTTTTTGGCCAGAGACCGGGATACTCCGGCGATGCGGCAGTGCGTTGCTAAACTTTTGCAGCCGTCGGTAAGTCTGACTCCGCCCCAGCTAAAAATCGCTCAAACTCTGTTTGAACGGGAAGCGGCGGTGCTGGAAGAACTGGGAAACGAACATTCCCAAATTCCGAGTTTGCTGGCGTTTTTTGAGCTGACTGTTACGAGTTTGCAGCCGGGAAAAAACGATCAGTTTTTCTATCTGGTTCAAGAATTTATTGACGGTAAAAATTTGGAGGATGAACAGGCTGTTAAAGGCCGATTTTCGGAGGCGGAAACGGTGGAGGTGCTGCGGGAAATTTTGAAGGTTCTCGATTTTGTACACTCTCGCGGTTCGATTCACCGGGATATTAAACCTGCTAATATTATGCGGGGTAAAAACGGTCGGCTTTATTTATTAGATTTTGGGGCTGTTAAACAAGTAACACAAAGTGTTGGGAGTGCAAAAGCTTCGACTGGTATTTATTCTTTGGGTTACGCTCCCCCAGAACAGATGAGCGGGCAAGAAGTTTATCCGGCAACGGATTTGTATGCTTTGGCTGTGACTTGTATTACTTTGCTGAGTGGTTTGCAGCCGACGGAGCTTTTTGATAGTTATAGAAACGAATGGAATTGGCATTCGCGGGTGCAGGTAAGTTCGCGTTTGGCTCATGTTCTCGATCGAATGTTATTATCAGCTCCCAGCCAGCGGTTTCAATCTGCGAGTGAGGTGGAAGCGGCTCTGATGTCTGGGCCTCAACAACCTTCTCAACCACCTACAGTCGTGGTGGCGCCGCCTCCCATACCTCTTCAACCAACTCTGCCGCCTCATCCTGTACGGGTTCCTGCAACACCTCCCGGAGGGCTGCAACCTTCGCAGAGAGCGACTTTTTCGATTTGGGAGGTTTTGTCGGGGGCGGCGTTTACGGGTTTTGAGGCGGGGGTGCTGGCGATCGCCCTGACGAGTTTGCTGCCCTCTCCTGGCTTGAGTATCGGATTGTTGGGGATGATTGTGGCGGGTTTGATTTACGGCCAGTATCGCAGGGCGATCGAACAAACTGAGATGTTGATTATTGGCGCAGGTACTGTGGCTTTGCTGTGGTTTTTCCCGGTTTTACAGACGGCTGCAGGTGCGATTTATCCGAATTCTCCGATCACTGGCGTGTTGTTTGTGGGATGGTTAGGTGCTTTGGGTGCGATCGCTGGCACAGCTATTTTTAGATTGATTTATAAGCTGCTTTCAAACATTTTTTAATTTAATACCAATTCTCCTTTCCTCTTGCAACTATCATGAGTGTTGAGTTTGTTGACTGTCGCCCTGTATGCACCGGTGCGTCGCTGCGAGATTTTAGCTATGCGAGTAAGGAGTTATATCAAATCCGGTAGCATCGGAATTATTCCTCTCTGTATTCTCTCCCTCTGCGTTCTCTGCGCCCTCTGCGGTTAAATCATTCCGATACAACCGGAAACGATATTAAGGGTGGCGACGCACCCTACCAGCTACTGTTGCATAAAATTTGAGAATTAGTATAACTAAATCGATGCAAAATCAGAAGTTGATTAACCCGAATTGGGTCATTGCTTGGGGCCCAGAAGCCCGATCGCACCCTGCAACTTGGGCAACTTCCGGTTTTGCCATAATCGGAGCTCAACCCACCTTCAGCCCCAATCAGCGATTTGTGCTGGTAGGTGACTGCTGCTTCGATCGCACCCCAATGCTCAAACAACAGATTGATACCGAGGGATTGACCGATTTGGCGATCGTCGCGCGGCTATGGGAACAGTACGGTACTAAAACACTGAGCTTGCTCTCAGGACAATTTGCCCTTGCTGTGTGGGATCGAGACGAGCAAACCTTGTGTCTGGGGCGCGATCGCGTGGGAGCAAAAACCCTCTATTACACCCGTACAGGAACGACTCGCTGGATTGCGCCTCGACTGCGATCGCTCAATCCGTATCACGATCGAGAACTTGATTTAGTTGCTTTGCGCGACTACTTGTGCTGTGCATTTGTACCCGGAGCACAAACGCTGTGGGAAGCCGTGCGAGAGTTGCGGCCCGGTAGCTACCTGTACTTACCGGATATTGAGGCCCAGAGATACTGGCAGCCACAGGAGCAAATTACTAACGCCGATCGCCCTTTGGAATGGCATAGTCAACAAGTGCGATCGCTTTTGGAACAACTGGTGCAGGAAGCGCTACCAGCGGGCGAACCAGTCGCAGCATATCTTTCGGGTGGTATTGATTCAAGTTGCGTCGCGGCGATCGCCACAAGACTGCACGATCGCCCGGTGCACACTTTTTCGATGCACTTTGGCGCTCAATATCCCAGCGAGATTGAATTTGCCAACCTCGTTGCGGCACATTGCGGTACTGAGCACCATATTTTAGAGGTTTCGCCAAAGCAAATTTGGGAGTTGCTACCGGAAACGCTGGCGGCGATGGATGATCCGGTGGGGGAAGGCTTGACGGTTCCCAATTTGCTGTTGGGGCAATCGGCAAAGCAATTCGCAGACGTGGTACTCAATGGCGAAGGCGGCGATCCGTGCTTTGGCGGGCCGAAAAATAAGCCGATGTTACTCAACAGTTTGTATGGTTCGATTCAGGGTAAACCAGATCCGATCGCAGCTTACTTGACTTCGTTTCAAAAATGCTATGTGGATTTGCCGCGTTTGCTGAAGCCGGAGGTTTGGGAAAAGGTGAAGAATGCGCCTTCCGTCTTTGCTGAGGAATTGCAACAGACAGAAACGACGTTTTTGAATCGGCTGATGCGGCTCAACATTGAGTTTAAGGGAGCCGATTACATTTTGACCAAGGTGAATAATCTCACTGCTGCGGCGGGACTAAAAGCTCGATCGCCCCTATTCGATGCGCGGATGGTGGCGCTGAGTTTGCAAATCCCTCCAGAATACAAGCTTTCGGGGGCGCAGGAAAAAGCGGTTCTCAAGGCTGCTGTGGCGGATTTGCTGCCCGATGTCATTGTTAACCGTCCGAAAAGTGGCATGGTGATGTCGATGCAGCAGTGGTTTTTGAGGGATTGGCAGCGGCAAGCGCGATCGTTGTTGCTGAATCGTCATGCGGCGATCGCGCCTTATCTCGATCGAACACTAATCCGCGAGTGGCTAAACTATCGCGGCGAAGTTTTTCCCCGCTATGGGCTGAAGTTGTGGCTGCTGGTGACGCTGGAAATTTGGTTACAAGTTAATCGCCGTTAGTTACCCGAAATTAGGACACGGCGCTGTGCCTTTCGTCGTGTCAACTTCAGCAGTTGACGCCCCAATTTGTCGATCGACAATGGCATTTTCCCTATGCGGTTTTCGCTCTTGTTTATAGAACCGAATTAAACCGCAGAGGGCGCAGAGGATACAGAGAAACGGAAGAGACAGATGAATCATTCCGATGCCAACGGATTTGATATACAGTGTATTTCATAAACCTGGGATACGCTGTATATAGCCATCCTAAATCATTTGTCAATTTCTTGCTCCCTCCCCTTGGTAAGGGGAGGGTTGGGGTGGGGTAAAAAGTTTACGACTCCTGCAAGAATTGCTTTAGCTCTCCTGCGATGATTATGGGATGTTTGGTTTCAGGCTTTTTTAATTCGCCAACAGTCTATTGAAATCGCCCGCGATTCTTCAACCCACAAATTTAACAATTCGCATTTTTAACCCCCAATTTCAAGCACTATTTTACCGGTTACTGAGCCTGTTTCTAACAGTTCGTGAGCGGCTTGCGCTTCTTCGAGAGGGAAAGTTTTGCTGACGTGAATTTTTAGCAAGTTGCGATCGCACAAACGAGCACACTTCTGCAAAATATGAGCCTGCTGTTCCTGTTCCTCCACCAAACCTTCCAGCATTGGTGTCAACATTAATTCCAGACTAATTCGCAGATTCCGCATTCTCGCTGTTTTCAAATTGCCCAAAGCTGGATCGGGTTCCAAAATGGTTACTAAATCTCCATAAATCTTCACAGCCGGAATAGTTTGGTAAAAAGTTTCTCCCCCGACAGTATCGAAAGCCAAATCAACTCCTTGTCCTTGAGTCCAAGTCAAAACCTCATCGACAACATTGGTATTTTTGTATAAAATAACTGAATCTGCACCTAAGTGCTTGACAAAATTGGCTTTTTCCTCCGAACTAACAGTCGTGCAAACCTCTGCACCCTGCAACTTCGCCAACTGTACCGCGACGTGGCCGACACCGCCGGCACCAGCTTGAACCAGGACTTTTTGACCGGCTTGCAAGCGCCCTCGATCGTACAGCGATTCCCAAGCTGTAATTAAAACTAACGGTGCCGCCGCCGCCTCAGCAAAACTTAAAGCAGCAGGCTTGAGGGCGAGAAAACGTTGGTCTACAACGGCAAACTCGGCATAAGTACCGATCGACCCGCCCAAACCGCCATTGCAGAAAAAAACCTCGTCTCCCACTTGGAAACTTTGCACACCAGCACCGACAGCCTCTACGACTCCTGCACCGTCGCACCCCAAAACGTGAGGAGTTTTGTCCGGGTAAAAAGTGCCGCGCGATCGCAACTTAGTATCTATCGGATTGATACCCGCCGCTCGCAACCGCACCAAAACTTCAGTTTCTCTTTGTATAGTAGGGGCGGGGATATCTTGCAGTTTCAATACGGACGGGCTTCCGGGCGTTTCAAAAACGATTGCTTTCATCAGGGATATTAACTCTCTTGTCGCTTTCACCTGCAATCCTACCTTGTATGCGTTACTCATTCATGACCAAGAAACTGGGATACAAGCCCCGTCACTTCGGCGGAGTTTATCCGCCGAAGGGCTCAGTACATCGCCTTCTAGGACGGCTTTATCTTTATTTTCCTAATAAGCTCCCTGAATACATCGTTTTGCGTTCTATTCGTAAGCTTGCAATATTCCGCAAGTTTCTCATATTCTTCATCAGAACATCTAATAGTTAACTTTTTCATGCCGTCAATATGCCGTCAGTTATGCTAAGATAATAACATGAAAGCAAGATACCAGTACCGATTCTACCCAACCGACCAACAGCAACAGAGCTTAGCTCAGTTGTTTGGTTGTGTGCGAGTAGTGTGGAACGATGCTCTAGCGCTGTGCAAGCAATCAGAGAAAAAGCCCAAATCCGCAGAGCTTCAGAAAATAGTAATTACTCAGGCAAAGCAGACAATCGAAAGAGCTTGGTTGGGGGAAGTGTCAAACATTCCACTACAGCAGTCTGTAGCCGATTTAGAGACAGCATTTAAGAACTTTTTCGACTCCTGTAAGGGCAAGAGAAAGGGACGCAAGGTTGGTTATCCTAAGTTCAAAAAAAGGACTAGCAGCCAGTCGGCAAGACTTACTCGCGGTGGTTTTTCTTTTAAAGGCAATGGTGTCTATTTAGCCAAAATAGGAATCGTCAACCCTATATGGTCTAGGAAATTGCCGTCTAAACCTAGCTCTGTCACAGTAATCAAAGACTGTGCAAACCGCTATTTTTTGAGTTTTGTTGTAGAGCTTGGGCCAATTCAAATTGAGGCTAAGAGTCCAAGTATCGGAATTGACTTAGGGATTAAAACTTTTGCAGTAATGAGTAAGGGTGAAAAAGCTAAAAGTCCCAGTTATAAAAAGTTAGACCGAAAAGTTCGCCAACTCCAGCGCAAAGAGGCCCGTCAGCCCAAAGATTCTAAAAGAAGAAATGTAACTCGAATTAAAATTGCTAAACTACATAATCGCATTGCCGATACCCGTAAAGATTTCCTACACAAACTGTCAACCAAAATAGTCAACGAAAACCAAGTGATTATTCTGGAAGATTTGAACGTGTCAGGAATGCTAAAGAATCGGAAACTTTCAAGGGCAATTAGTCAGCAAGGATGGAGGGAGTTTAGAACTCTCTGTGAAGCCAAATCCGAAAAGTTTGGCAGAGAGTTTCAAGTAATTAGCAGGTGGGAACCTACCAGTCAAGTTTGTGCGGACTGTGGCTTTAAATGGGGTAAAATCGATTTGTCTATTCGTTCAGTGCTTTGCCTGAGTTGTGGTACTGAGCAAGACAGAGATAAAAACGCTTCTAGGAATATAGAACAAGTCGGGATGGGGAATCGCCACGACTCTAAACGGACGCAGAGGGATTGTCAGACTAGCAACGGTTAGCAGAACCCTGTGAAGCGTCAAGAATCACCGCACCTGATAGTCGGTGAGTATTTCAAGATACTTAGTTATTTTTAAATAGATTGGCTTCAGATAACTACAACAATTTTCGAGCGGTGTTAATCGATGTTCGATCTAAATTTATTTTTTTACTTTGAGATTTTTGCATATCTTCTGGGATTATCGGCGATTTTAGCCTTGGCGTCCGCGATTTATCTTAAGTGGCAGCCAATGCCCCCCCGTCTGCCGCCGGCCGAAGAGCAACGGCAGTTGCCACAATTAAACGATGATTTATCTGCCGGATTGAAAATTCGGAAAAACTTTGTGATTTTTCCCAACTCAAATCGGTTGCCGGCAACTGACAGCTTCTTGGGTAAAGTTTTAGGTATGGGTCGCGCTGTATTCTTGGCTAAGCAACAGCGCCTAAGTGTGAATTATTCGCCTATTCTGGGGCCTGGAAATAGCAAAACGCTAAGTCTGAGCATTGCGGGTTCGATGGGGCAAAATCCCGATCGCCCGAATGCCGAGAATCCTCCCAAAGTTACTGCTTCCGCGCAATTAGAGGAAGATTTACTGGGCGAAATCCTAGCAGGTACTGATTCGCCGGGGGGAGCAGAATTCTTTGATGCCTTAGTTTGCCACTTAGCCTCAGCACTCGGAGTTCGCACCGCCGTCGCTGCCAAATCGATTAAGTCGAAGGCACGCACCGATACTGCTGCCGATAGATTGCAACTTATCAGTTTTTGGAGCGACGGACAGCAGCAGCCAAATTTTGAGTGCGACACTGCCAATACTCCCGAAGCGCGGGTGCTGGAGGAGGGAATGTATTCCTGTCCAGACTACCTCGGGGAAACCTTTCCAGAAGACCGCAGACCGGTAGTTACGGGTGCGCGCAGTTTCCTGGGAGTCTTGCTGAAAAACTCTTACGGCGAACCTTTAGGGATTATTTGTATTTTTCACGATCGACCCCTGGTGGAAGCACATCTTGCCAAATTCCGATTAATTCTCAGTATCTTTGCTGGACGGGCGGCCGCTGAATTAGAGCGGCAGCGCCTAGAAGCAGCACTGTCTACTGTAGAAGCGAAATACTGTGCCCTGGTAGAACAAATGCCCGCTGTCACCTACATTTCTCCCCTCAACCGCAAGGCTGCCAAACTTTACATCAGCCCGCAAATTGAGACTTTTCTAGGTTATTCTGTAGCTGAATGGAGAGCAGATCCCGACCTGTGGCTGAAACTCGTTCACCCAGAAGACCGCGATCGCGTGTTAGTGGAAAACGCCACACAGAAATTCAGCGAGGGAGAAGATATCTTCTGCGAGGGGTCGCTGGTTTCAGAATACCGCGCGATCGCCCGCAACGGTCGAGTCGTCTGGTTCCGCGATCAAGCTACCGCAGTTCGCGATGAAGCAAGCAAGTCTGTCATCCTTCAAGGCGCAATGTTTGACATCACAGAGACTAAAGTAGCTGCCAGCGCGTTGCTAGAAAGCGAATATCGCTATTACACCTTGGCAAAAATACTGCCGGTCGGGATTTTCCGCGCCGATGCTGCTGGAGATTGCTTGTACGTCAATGAGCGATTTTTGGAGATGGCGGGACTGACTGCGCCAAAGGCACTCGGCGAAGGTTGGGCGCAAAGTTTGCATCCCGAAGACCGCGAGCGTGTTTTGAGCCAGTGGTATCGCGCTGTCATAGACAAGTTGCCATGTAAGTTAGAGTACCGCTTTTGCAACGGTGAGTTGACAACCTGGGTATTTTGGCAAGCAGTGCCAGAAATTACCAAAAGCGGGGAAGTTCTAGGCTATCTCGGCACGTTGACCGATATCACCGATCGCAAGCAGGCAGAATTCGCGCTGCAACAGGCCGAAGAGAAATACCGCAGTATTTTTGAAAATGCGATCGAAGGCATTTTCCAGACAACGCCCGACGGACGCTACCTCAGCGCTAACCCTGCTTTGGCGAGAATTTACGGCTATTCCTCGGCCGCCGACTTGATCGCGAACATACGCAACATCGACAGCCAACTCTACCTCGATCCCAACCGCCGTGTCGAGTTTTTGCGCGCGATCGAAAAACACGGTTTTGTGTCTGAGTTCGAGTCCCAAGTTTACCGCGCTGACGGCAGTACTATCTGGGTTTCCGAGAACGGCCGGGCAGTTCGCGATCCTGACGGAAATTTACTTTACTACGAAGGCACTGTCGAAGATATTACCCTCCGCAAAATAGCAGAAGATAAGTTGGTACACGATGCTTTGCACGATATGCTAACCGGTTTGCCCAACCGAGCTTTATTTATGGATCGCTTGGGGCACGCGATCGATCTTTCCAAACGCCGCCCCGAAATTTTGTTTGCGGTGCTGTTTATCGATCTCGATCGCTTTAAGGTTGTTAACGACAGTTTGGGGCATTTAGTGGGCGATCGGTTGCTCATCGCGATCGCGCAGCGCCTGGGAATCTGTTTGCGCGCTGGAGATACCGTTGCGCGTCTTGGTGGCGACGAATTCGCTATTTTGCTGGAAAATATCAAAAGCACCGAGGATGCGATCCAGATTGCCGAACGAGTGCAAGCGGAACTGGCAGAGCCTTTTTACCTTAACGAATATCAAGTTTTTACCAGTGCTAGCATTGGGATTGTTTGTTCTGGTTTGCCTCGATATCCAAGGGAAACTAGCAAACTGTCGAGTCCCGAAAATTTGGGAAATATCGATCGGGAAACTTCTTTGTCTGGCTTATCTTCCGACTCTCCTGTTCCCAATGTCCCGTTCCCAATGTTGTACGATCGGCCTGAAGAACTGCTCCGAGATGCAGATGCGGCCATGTATCATGCTAAGGGATTGGGCAAAGCTCGCCACGAAGTTTTTGACTTAAGTATGCACACTCGCGCCGTCGCCCTTTTGCAACTGGAAAACGACCTGCGACGCGCTTTAGACTCCCAGGAATTTCAGCTTTACTATCAGCCTATCGTCTCTCTTGTTACTGGTAGAATCAGCGGTTTTGAAGCGCTGCTGCGGTGGTATCACCCGCAGCGGGGTGTCGTAGCTCCTGGCGAGTTTATTTTAGTAGCTGAAGAAACTAGATTGATTATACCTATTGGCTGGTGGATGATGCGATCGGCTTGCCATCAGATCCACGAGTGGCACCAAAAATTCCCCGAAAATCCGCCGTTGACTGTCAGCGTCAACCTTTCTAACCAACAATTTAAACAACCGGATTTAATCGATCGCATTCGCGACATTTTACAAGAAACTCAGCTTGACCCCCGCACTTTAAAGGTAGAAATTACTGAAGGCGTCATCATGGAGAATGCCGAATCAGCAGTGGCTATCCTCGCGGAATTGAAAAATTTACAAATTCAATTATATATTGACGATTTCGGCACTGGCTATTCTTCTTTGAGCCGCCTGCACACTTTTCCAACTGATGCTTTAAAAATCGATCGAGCTTTTGTCAGCCGCATGACTGAAGATGAAGGCAACGAAGCGATTGTACAGACTATTTTAATTTTAGCCAGTCATTTAGGCATGGATGTAATTGCTGAAGGCATCGAAACCAGCGAACAGCTTAATTTACTTAGAGCGCTGCAATGCGAATACGGACAAGGATACTTTTTCTCAAAGCCGATAGACAGCATCGCAGCCACACTTTTAATAGAAAGTCAACCCCAATGGTAAGGATCGCGAATTAAATAACTTACAATTTTAATTGTTATTGTGGAAGTTATTTAATTCTCATTCCTAATTAGTCAGGAGTCGTTAGTCATTGGTCATCAGCCATTGGTAATTGGTAGTTGGTAATAAGAAGTCGAAAGTTAAAAGTTAAAACATTCCTTCTGACTAATGACTAATGACTAATGACTAATGACTAATGACTTAAACTTTCGCTTCCAAGGACTTGAGAAACTCAGTATTTACCCCCGACTCGCGCGTCAGGGCAATTTTCCCAGTACGAGCAATTTCCTTAATCCCAAATCTATTCAGCACCTGGACGATCGCCACCATTTTACCGGGATCTCCGACAACTTCCAATGTCAGCGTATCATCACCAATATCCACCACTCGCGCTCTAAAAATTTGAGCTAACTCAATGATCTCCGATCGCGTCCCGCTAGCAGCATTAACTTTCAGCAACATCAACTCCCGTTCCACACAGGGAATTTCCGTTATATCCTGAACTTTAAGCACGTTAATCAACTTGTACAGTTGCTTTGTCAACTGCTCAATAACTTGGTCATCTCCGGGTACAACCATCGTAATCCGAGACACTCCCCCTTGTTCCGCCGGGCCAACGGCCAGACTTTCAATATTAAAACCCCGACGGGCAAACAAACCAGCAATTCGAGTGAGGACACCCGCTTCATCTTCAACTAAAACCGAAAGAGTGTGTTTCATCAGAAAATTGGGTAGAAACCTCGTCCTTTTAGGACGGCTTTATATTACAATATAATTGGTCAACGACCCACCCGAGACGATGGATCAAACAGCCTATACGAGCGAAGTTCAGCCCGAGGTGCTGGCGGCGAAGCAAAATCGGTAGACCGGTTCAAGAGGATAGGGCAATGGTAAACATCCCTAGAATCAAAACGAAGAAGAATTCCGTTTGGTATTCGACACATAAAAACCGCTTTCTCTTGCGGGGTTAGTCTGTGGAGCGAACATAAGACCAAATCTCTTTTAGGGTGGAGGCAGTTGCGAAGAAGCAGAAATTCAAATCGTGAGGTTTGGGAATCCCCGTCCGCGACGGTCGGGGTGGATGTCAATTCTCCAAAAAGACGCATTTCGTGCAATTCTACTTTCGCCCATTCGCCTGAGACCAGAAATGCACGCCCATTCAACCTGCCTTAGACATTTTATCGCGAGTTACTGGCCGTTCCTTTCCAGGAAAAAACAATATATTAAGCTGTCGGGGCGCCTAGTAACGCCCGATCGACAATATCACTCATAGATCGGCGTAAATCCGCCCCCACCCGCTTATTTTTGTCGATCGCACGCACATGATCTAAGTTTTTTTGTGTACGAACCTACACAATTACTTGAGCGAATAAAAACTTGAAAGGTCGGGCGGCCCACTGGGACTGAAATTTTGAGACCAATTGGTCTCAAAATTCCTTCAGAGAAAAACCCGGTGTTGCAGAGATGGCATCTGGCGGCGGACTTGTTCTAGTCGATCGGGATTAATTTCTGCAATTGCCACACCCGGTTCGTCTCCAGCATCCGCCAAAACGGCACCCCAAGGGTCTACAATCATCGCGTGACCGTGTGTTTGACGGCGGCCGTAGTGGTGTCCAGTCTGTGCAGGTGCGATCGTATAACAAGTATTCTCGATCGCCCTAGCTTGCAACAAAACCTTCCAGTGATCCTTGCCAGTGTAAGCAGTAAACGCCGCCGGCACGAACAAAATATCAGCCCCCTTGTACGACAAATGCCTGTACACCTCCGGGAACCGCACGTCGTAGCACACCGAAAGTCCTAGGGTGCCCAAATCCGGCGACACATAAACAGGGGGCAAATCTTCACCAGCTTTCACAGTGTTCGATTCCCTGTAAGTAATGCCGTCTGGCACATTCACATCAAACAAATGTACTTTTCTGTACCTTGCCACTTCAGTGCCGTTTGGGTCTACCAGCAAACAAGTATTGTATACCTTCCCCCCGGTCGTCGGCACTGGAAATCCGCCGCCCAGAATCGTTACCTGGAACCGCTGGGCCATCGTTTTGAGGAATTTTTCGCTTTGGATGCCGATCGCCTCTGCTGAAGCAATCTTTTCCTCCTCTTCGCCCATAAACGAGAAATTTTCTGGTAAGGAAACTAACTCCGCACCCCGACGCACTGCCAGGTCGATTAATTCCTCTGCCTGAACCAAATTTTTTTGCAGGTCAGGCAAGCTAGTCATTTGAATTGCTGCGGCGAGATAAGACTTCATCGATTCAAAATATTAGTCAATAGTCAATAGTCAATAGTCATTAGTCATTAGTCATTAGCCATTGGGAACTAATTTGATAACTAAATAGTTTAGATCCTTGGGTTTTACCCATCTCGGCGCTGGTTTTGCCCGAACTGGTATGGTTTGAGAGTTTTGATATTTGAGTTTTAAATTAGCCTGTAACTCATCACTCAAAACTCAAAACTCTCAACTTTTTACTCCTAGGTTTTGTAACCTAATTTCCTTCAAATCTTACGGCATCGGATGGAAAAGCAGGTCGGGGAAAAAGCGGTTAAATTCAATTAAAGCCGCAGCTTGAATAGATATCCAAAGGATAGCCAATACTGGTGCTGTCGAAAGAAACTTGACAAAGTATTGCATGAATTCTGCTCCTGAAAATTCCAGACAGTTGGTAATTGCCGATCGGTCTAGCGCGCTAATTGCTATTTTCTAGTTAACTACTTAACTGTTAGCTATTAGCTCTTCTCCATTTCCCAATTTTAGCGGGGGGAAACAGTAATTTCGTCGTCCTTCGCAAACATTTCACCGCTGGTGATTGATGTGAGAGCTGCCAGAGGCCATAAAACGCCGCTCAGCATACATTTGATTGCCAAAGGAACGTCGATAATAATCTCTTTTTCCTCTGGGGTTGCTGATTTCTTGGTAACTTGCAGATAAGAACGGCCCACCCAACCAATCCAACCTGCGATATACAAGAACAGTATGCTAGGAATCAAAAAGTCCCCTGCTTTGCTCAAGTTGCCGTCTACGATTAAGTGCGGGTATCCTTCCGGGCCGCACATAGCTTGAGAATAGCGATCGAATCTTGCTTTCGCAGATGCGGGGTCGCCATTGGTTGAACGTGCATTTTTAGCCAGTTCCTTGAATTCGGGAGAGTCCTTGCACGGCACTAAATTGTAAGCCGAAGCAACTGGAGCAAAACTGATCCAGACACTCAACACTAAAATTGCAGCAAACAATCGTCGCATGGAATTGTTTCCTTTTGTTACAAAACAATAAGTTTTTGTACAAGCATTTCAACTTGCCGATCTGGAATCCAGATTACCGTGTTTGTTGACAGTGTAAAGTATCCATCATTGATGTGGCAAAGTCCAATAGAATGAGGGATTCCCGTTCTCATAGGTCAATGCTGAGCTAGCAATACCGCGAGGATATTCCTTCATTGCATCCGATGATGGTCTTACCTGTCGATCGGGCAAAAATCCCTTAACAATAACCTGAGTACAGGTAGAGCGGGGGACTTGCGCCGAATTAGTTAAGCTAGCAATAACTAACCTATCAAATAAAATTAGCAGTTAATGGCAACCATTTTCGCAATCGAAACAAGTTGTGACGAAACAGCAGCAGCAATTGTTAAGAATCGTCAAGTTTGCAGCAATGTTGTAGCATCGCAAATTAAAATCCACCAGCAGTTTGGCGGGGTAGTACCGGAAGTCGCTTCGCGGAGTCACCTAGAAATGCTCAATCAGGTAATTGCCCAGTGTCTCGGTGAAGCAAACCTGAGTTGGTCAGAAATTGACGGCATTGCAGCGACTTGTGCCCCCGGTTTAGTAGGTGCATTGTTAGTCGGGCTGACAGCGGCGAAAAGCTTGGCAATAGTCCATCAAAAACCTTTTTTAGGCGTCCATCACCTCGAAGGACACATCTACGCTTCTTACCTTACCGAACCCGACTTGCAGCCACCGTTTTTGTGTTTGTTAGTTTCCGGGGGCCACACTAGCTTTATTTACGTCAAAGATTGCGGCGTTTATGAAACAGTAGGACACACACGCGACGACGCCGCAGGCGAAGCTTTTGATAAAGTCGCGAGACTGTTGCAGCTAGGATATCCCGGCGGGCCGCTGATTGACAAATTGGCCGCCCTTGGCAATCCCCAAGCATACCCTCTACCAGAAGGCAGAATTTCCTTGCCCGGTGGTGGCTACCATCCTTACGACAGTAGTTTTAGCGGGTTGAAAACTGCTGTTTTGCAATTAGTGCAGAAACTCAAGAAACAAAATAACAATGTGGGTGAGGAAGGCATCTTGACTGCCTCTACAATTAATGATATTGCGGCCAGCTTTCAGGAAACTGTAGCTAAGGGTTTAACAAAAAGAGCGATCGACTGTGCCGTAAATTTCGGGCTTACCACTATTGTAGTCGGCGGCGGAGTTGCAGCAAACAGCGGACTGCGAAAACACTTACAAGCAGCAGCAGCCAAACACAACTTGCGGGTATTGTTTCCGCCATTAAAATATTGTACAGACAACGCAGCAATGATCGGCTGTGCGGCGGCAGAACACTTGCAGCGAGGACACACATCACCACTCACTTTGGGAGCAAATTCAAGAATGGCTGTCAGCGATATTATGGAACTGTACAAGAGTCATTAGTCATTAGTTGTTAGTCATTAGTTATTAGTCATTAGTTATTAGTCATTAGTTAACAGTCATATCATATCCGATCGAGTGACCGCGATTAAAAGGGCGGGTTTTTGAGATTGTCAATTATTGGCAGATGTTTTTCGTGAACCCGCCCCTACCGTATTAAGGGTAATCGACAGGACATAATATCATTAGTTAACAGTTAACAGTCAACAGTCAACAGTCAACAGTCAACCCAACGATGAAAATCCGATCCGCAAAAGAAAGCGATTTGCCAGCAATTGTCCAAATATATAACGCAGCAATACCGGGCAGAATGGCCACAGCCGATTTAAAACCAGTCTCAGTCGAAAGCCGCCTCCCGTGGTACAGAGAACACTCCCCAAATTCCTGGCCGATTTGGGTAATGGAATCAGAACAAAATATTGTTGGTTGGCTGAGTTTGCAGATTTTCTACGGACGCGCTGCCTATCAGCATACAGCAGAAGTTAGCATCTACGTCGCACCCGATCGCCAACGCTGCGGAATCGGACAAAAATTATTGCAATCGGCAATTGTGCGGAGTCCAGAATTGAAGCTAAAAACTCTCATAGGAATAATTTTTGCTCACAATCAGCCGAGTGTAAGATTGTTTGAGAAATTTGGCTTTCAGCGGTGGGGATATCTGCCGCAAGTTGCCGAACTTGACGGCGTTGAAAGAGATGTCGTAATTCTGGGTTTGCGTTGTCTTTAGGGAAACGGCAATGCCCATTGGTGTCAGCTTAAACTGTCAGTCCGCCCAATCATTCCGTCCGCCCGTCAGTCCGCCAGGGAATGAATTCCCTGTCTAATAGCGAAAGTCCTCTTAAGAGGACTAATGAATCTTAAATTTTTCTTCTCAGTCCTCTTAAGAGGACTTTCGCTTTGAGGCAGGGGTTGAAACCCCTGCCGGAGTATCGGTTGTACGTTAAGTTGTCACCAATGGGCATTGCCGTGTCCTAATTTGGAGGAAACGGCAACACCTTGTCTTGATTTGTAGGGAAACGGCAATGCCGTGTCCTAATTTGGAGGAAACGGCATTGCCGTTTCCCTGGCTCAATCTGGTAAAATTGTAATTTCATCCAAAGATGCGATCGCCACATCAGCATTTTCCAAATGACTAACCTGGGCCTTTCCCCAACAAATCCCGATACAGCCAGCCGCGCCCGCATTTTTACCCATCTGAATATCGCCCGCTGAATCTCCCACCATCAAAGTTGCTGCGGGATTTACTCCGAGTTTCTCACAAGCTTGCAAAAACAATTTCGGGTCTGGTTTATGAAGCGTTGAATCAACTCCCATTTCTAACTGAATGTAGTCAGCTAATGCGTGGTGTTTCACAAACTTCTGCACCGATTCTGTTGTAGCAGCCGAAAGAATTCCCAGTTTTAAACCCGCTTCCGAAAGATATTTCAGCACTTCCAAACTGCCGACAAATAAAGGAGAAACTGCACTATTTTTAAACATTTCGTCAGCTTCATCAAAAGCGCGACGCGCAATAGTTAAAGATTCTAGCCATCCCCTGCCGGTTTCGGCGATGTATCCCGCCGCCACAATCTCATTTTCCCTACGACTACCGACGGCCAGCAAGCCTGTGGGGTCGATGCTGCCACCTTCGATGCCGAAAGCCATTTGTAAAGGCTCTCCAACGCCCGGAATTTGAGCGTCTGCGAGGCGCGATCGCTTAATCCCCAACAATCTCAAAAATTCTTGAGAATCCTCTAGAGTGCCGTCTTTGTCAAAGATTACGGCTTGGATATTCGAGAAGGTAATGCCCCGACATTTAATAGTTACCAAGAATCTGAACTCCGTAATATTTATATCAGGACACAACAATGTTGTGTCCCTACAATATCATGTGCGATCGATTAACCATAATACAATACGCTTGGGTTAGTTTGATACTCCCCACCGATGAATCGGGGGGATTCTTGACGTATTCCATAAAAGAACTTTCAAAGGCGTTATCAAGGCACCTCTACCCACTCAGCTTGAACGAGTCCAAACCTTGCGTATACTTTTAGCTTTTTATACTTTCAGAGTCCATCGCAACGCCAGATAGGTACGCTCAATAATTCACTGTTACTTGTTTGGTCAGGCTACGGTCAAGCCGAGACGAACCAACTCAGGAGTTTCACCTTATTAAATTATTTCAACACGTAGATGGTTATTCTTAATCGATGTAATTAGTGTATCATTTCAATTAAATTTGTGCAATTATTTTAAGGCGACTAAATAAGTCGCAGCCACGTTCCTCCCCATGTCTAAAGCCAGGGGCTTCCCGCTCGTTTTTCGGTGAAAAAAACCGATCGTGCGTAGGTTGGGCCCGTGAAACGGAGGGTGCGCTACGCTCGGAGCCCACCTACAGAAGAGTATTGAACCATAACATGGCGGCCGGGGCGGGTTTTTGAGATTGTCAATTATTGGCAGGTATTGTTGGTGAACCCGCCCCTACGAAAATCGCGCTCGATGACCGGAGATCATATCAGTGGCCGAGGCGGGTTTTTGAGATTGTCAATTATTGGCAGGTATTGTTGGTGAACCCTTCGACTACACTCAGGGCATCGCCCGCCCCTCCAAGAATCACGCTCAATTGACATGATTTCTGTAGGGGCGGGTTCACCCTGATCTTCAACACAAATCCCAAATTCAATAAACCCGCCCCGGCCGGATATTACGATCGATCGACCGGACATGATATCATACAAAATATTTAACTACCAGCCGGGAAGTCCCTCGGTATATTTAGAGGGGATTAATCTGAGCGCTGCGCGAAGTACCCCGAATAAATTACGCCCGCGTGATGAAAGGCTCGTCGGGTGTAGGTACGGAAACCGACAATTAGACATTGCGAGTACCTTTAACTTTGATGTACTTCCTAGATATTAAAACAAAAGAAATGGTATATTAAGGTAGGTCGAAAAAAGAAGCTAAAAATGCAACTCACTTACAAATACCGCCTCAAACCAACCAAGCCCCAACTATCAACTATTGTGGCTCATTTAGAACTCTGCCGTCGGCAGTACAACTACCGAATCGGCGAAAGATTTAGGTGGTGGGAAACCACGAGAACACCTATCAACGCCTGCCCATTGATTGTTTCGATAGTCCCTGTTGAGGAGATTTATCGAAATATTCCCTTGACTAGATTGCAAACTAGGGATGGCAGAAAAAAGGATGAGTCAGGCAATCCTCTAACCAGGAAAGGTGATGTTTTCTCAAACATTGAAGGCGGATATGTACAGTGGCAGACGATACAATTAGCTGACCTGAAAAACACTAAAAAACTATTTCCTGACTACAAAGCGTTGGATTCTCAGGTTTTGCAAGATGTCGTCAACAGAGTTGAAACTTCCTTTTCAAATTTCACCACGCCCGATAAAAACGGCAATCGTAGAGGTCAGCCCAGATTCAAAGGGCTTCACTACTACAAATCCTTCACTTATCCTCAACTAGATAACTTAGATATTGTCAAGGACGAGCAAGATAGGATTTGTATTAGTCTCGCCAAAATAGGTAAGCGTGCCTATGGTTTTCCACCGTCCAATACCAACAAAGTTCAAAGTTAAGACGGGTACAGTTATCAGAGAAGCGGATGGGTGGTATATTTCCCTGACGCTAGAAGATAAAACGGTTCCCGTAACGGTTGCAGAAATTCAGCCGACGGTCGAAAATACTGTTGGCATTGATTTGGGAGTCACTAATTACGTCTATCTTTCCAATGGCGAAAGAGTTGAGAATCCTAGATTTTTGAGGAAATCGGCTCAGAAATTAGCAAGGCTTCAAGCGAAGTTAGCTAATAGAGTCAAGGGTTCTCAACCTTGGAAAATAATCAAGGACAAGGTTTCCCAACTCCATCAGTTCGTAGCTAGAGCTAGATTAGATTTTCAATTTAAAACTGCACATGAGCTACTTAGCAAGTGTGAGGTTTTAGTTGTTGAAGATTTGAGCGTCAAAAATCTAACTAGACGTGCCAAGCCCAAGACTGATATTGAGAATGGTAATTTGGTTTATTTGCCTAACGGTCAGTCAGCTAAGAGTGGTTTGAATAAATCCATGCTTGATGCTGCTCACGGGCAATTCGCCAACGTTCTGAAATATGTCGCCTGGAAACTAGGTAAAAGTGTTTTATTTGTTGATCCAAAGGGAACTTCCCAGCACTGTTGGAACTGCCTCAACAAAGTCCCGAAAGAATTATCGGAACGGTGGCATTCTTGTCAATGTGGAGAATCTTTGGATCGAGATGAAAATTCAGCCAAACTCATAAGAAAAATTGGTCTGAGTTACAAAAGTGGCGGGGGAACTCCGTCACTCAAAAAAGCCTTTGAAAAAAAGGAAAAAGAAGCCTGCGGTCTAACTGTACTCAGTTGACCGTCAGGTTCGTTCACAATCGTCCTACTAAATTAGCCACCATTAATCCTAGTACAACCGGCTGAATCGGCTTAACCATATGCCTTTGAAAACCAGCTTCGATCGCCATTTCGCGTTCTTTATCGCTCGCATAGGCAGTCAGCGCCGCGGCTGGGATTTCTCCTCCGGCTTCCGCAGCAAGAGCTCGCACTTCTCGAATTAAGAAATACCCATCTTCCTCTGGCATTCCGATATCGGAGATGAGCACGTCATATCTGCCCGGATATTCAGTCAAAGCAGCGATCGCACTTCTGGCAGATGCAACAGCCAAAACCTCCGCCCCGTAGCCTTCAAGCACAAATTGTAAGAAGTCGCGCGTATCTATCTGATCGTCTACGGCTAAGATGTGCAAGCCTTCTAGAGAGGGGACGCGATCGCTAGAGGCGTTTAAAGGCCCTACCAAAGCAGTTGACTTTAAATCGATCGCCGATGTCAACTCTTGAGGTAGCGATCGCAACGGCAATCTCACAGTCATTGTAGTTCCTTGTCCCTCACCCGGACTTTCGGCTTGCACCGTTCCCCCGTGCAATTCAACCAGGTGACGCACGATCGATAAACCCAATCCCAGCCCTTGATTGGTCTTAGTGCTGCTGGCATCACCTTGATGGAAACGATCGAAAATATACGGCAAAAATTGTGCCTCAATCCCTTTTCCCGTATCGCTGACTCGAAGTTCAGCATGATTCTCAATCGCCGATAGCATGATTTCCACTCGTCCCCCCGCCGGAGTAAACTTAATCGCATTAGACAGAAGATTCCACACAACTTGCTGCAAGCGATTAATATCTCCTAAAACACTCGTAGAAATCAACTCCGAAACAATTTGAATGTTTTTTGCCTCGGCTGATAATTGAACCCCCTCCAGCGCTGCTTGCACCACTAACCGCAGATCGATCGGACAAATGCACAGTTGAAGCTTGCCGCTGGTAATCCGGGAAATATCCAGGATATCTTCGATTAACTGAGATTGCGCCCTCGCGCTGCGCTCGATCACCTCTAAAGCCTTAGTAACGGCTGGTTCCTTCAGTTCCCCCGAACGCAGAATTTGTGCCCAGCCCAGGATCGGAGTCAAAGGATTGCGTAATTCATGGGAGAGATTCGCCAGAAATTCATCTTTACTACGGTTGGCTGTTTCTGCCTGTTGGCGGGCCAACTGTTCATGCAGTAATAACTGCGATCGTACAGTCTCAAACTGCTTGCGCTGCGTGATATCCTCGATCGACAACAGAATCATTAAAGCTTGATCTTCTCGTTCAAGTTTACAAGCATTCAGCAGCATGGTTTTCTGCCCGATCTGCTCAAACAGGTGATCCAACTCAAAGTTTTCAAGCTGAACATCACTAACCAGAATATCTTCCAGAATCCATCGCAATTGCGGGATATTCCACTGCCCATTTCCCAATTCAAACAGCGAAGATTGCGCTGTTTCTGGGGATGAAACCTGAAACGTTTCATAGAACGAGCGATTTGCTTTATTCACTCGGAAATCAGCATCTAGGACGACTAAAGGCGTTTGCACAGTTTCCACAATGGTTTCAGCATAATTTCGGGCCTCCTCCAAGGTTCTGGCACTGCGTTTAAGAGCATCGATATCGAGCAAAACCATCACCACACCGTCAATCTGGTTTTCCGTTGTCCGGTAAGGACGAATGCGGAGGTTGTACCAATATCCCGATAAAGTTTGAACTTCTTGTTCTTTCGTCTGGAGAGTATCAATCACCTCCAAAATCATCTGTTCCAAGTCAGGAACGTTCAGAGTTGAGCGGATGTCGCTAAAAGGCCGTCCAACATCTGTGGGAATCACACTAAAAATTTGCTGTGCCGTTGGCGTAAAGCGTCGAATCTGTAAATCGTTTGTCAGCATTAAAATAGGGATATTGATACTGGAAAGCAAATTTATCAGATCGTTATTCACCAGGCTTTGTTCAGTATTGCGGCTGCGAAGTTCATCGTTAGTGGTAGTGAGTTCCTCGTTAGTGGCTTGAATCTCTTCTTTGGCAGTCTCTAACTCCTCATTCGTGCTTTGCAACTCCTCGTTGCTGGATAGGATTTCTTCGTTGGCAATTTTGAGGTCTTGGTTGAGACTTTCCTGATCCTGGATCACCGCTTGCAGTTGAGATTGAGCCGCAGTTTTTTCTTGGTTAGCCGCTGCAACTTGCTGGCTCAGCAGCTCAATTTCGCGCACTAAATCAGCTTGCTCGAAGCTTTCAGAAGGGAGAGTGCTGAAGTTAAGCACGGGGGGTGCAGCCTCTTCAAATACCACCAAAAAGTAGCGTCCTTCGACCGCCGGTGGCCCGAAGGGAATCACCTCAAAATTGACGATACTCGATCGTCCGCCCGATTCAAGCAATACCCTTTCTTTCCTAATGGTTACGTTCTGCGTTTGTGCCTGATAAATCGCGGTGCGAAGCTCAACCAGCAAGCCTGCCCTTGCCATTGCCAGCAAGTTTAAGTCGGGCGTTCCGGCTACCACTCTCAAGTAAGGATCGATGTCTCCCCGCACTTGCAGGATTTTCATCTGCTCGTTGACAACCACACTGGCTGGGGCATATCGATTTAAAATCAGTTGGTCAGTTTCTTGTTGTAAATCCAAGCTATTCGTAAAATTGTTTTTCACTTCCTCCCGTTCACGTGCTTTAGCGACGGGATAGGAACTCGGCGTAAACGAAAAATGGGGACGAGTCGCAGTCAACTTTTTGGCATAAATTTTAGACTTTTTATCCACTGAAGTAAACAAGTAGGAAAATTCTCCGGTACTCTCAGAAGTGCCTAACAGGAGAAAGCCCGTTGGCTTAAGACTGTAATGGAAAATCGGCATCACTTTTTTTTGCAATGACTCTCCCAAGTAGATCAGCACATTGCGACAGCTAACTAAATCGATATTGGAAAAAGGCGGGTCACTGCCTAAGTCTTGTCGGGCAAATACACAAAGTTCGCGGACTGCCTTGCTGATTCTATAGCTACCTCTTGCTTCGGCAATAAAGAAGCGAGTACGTCGTTCTGGTGAAACATCTACCATCTGGTTTTCTGAGTAGACGCCACACCTCGCTTTGTTGATAGCGTGTTCGCCAATGTCCGTGGCAAAAATCTGGATCGGTGGCTGAATGGCTCGATCGCCCAAAAACTCTAACAAGCAAATGGCGATCGAATAAACTTCTTCACCTGTCGAACATCCCGCCACCCAAATCCGAATCGGAGTTTCGGCCGATTTATTTTTGGTAATCGTGGGGAAAACCAGTTCTTTTAACTTTTCAAAGGCTTCGGGATCGCGGAAGAAACTGGTAACGTGGATCAGGATTTCTTCATACAGCGCTGTGACTTCAGCCGAATTGTGTCGAAGATGTTGGGCGTAATCATTCAAGCTTTCCAGCTTGTACAACACCATCCGTCGCTGGATGCGTCGAGCGATCGTCCTGGGTTTGTACTGGCTAAAATCAACGCCTGTGGTGGATTTCAGCAGCGCAAAAATAGTAGCCAGGGCATCTCCCTGTTCGGGCGATTCCTCAACTTTTGTCATGGCAAGCGGGCCAGTGAGAAGCGGATTGTGACTATAGTTTGCCAGTTCCTCGGCAATTTTTTCCGGTGGCAGAACGAAATCGACATTGCCTGTCGCAACAGCGGTATTCGGCATACTATCGAATTTTGCTGTGTCTTGACATTGAGCAAAAGTCATGCCTCCGGCTGCTTTGATTGCCTTGAGCCCGAGTGAACCGTCTCCGTCTCCCCCGGATAATACTACGGCGATCGCTTTGTGCCCGCGATCGATCGCCAATGAGGTAAAAAACGCATCTCCCGGCATATATTTGCCATAAACCTTCTCGCGCGGTGATAGTTGCAGGACGCCTTTAGATAGCACCATCTTGGTGTTAGGCGGAATAACGTAGACTTGATTGGGTTCTACAGCTACGCCGTCTTTTACCTCATTCACAGGCATTTGGGTGGTTCTCGCGAGAATCTCGCTAAGCAGACTTTTGTGATTGGGATCTAAATGCTGAATCAGCACAAACGCCATACCCGTATCGGCCGGTAAATGGCTGAGTAACTGCGTGAATGCTTCCAACCCTCCTGCTGAGGCGGCAATTCCAACAATGGGAAAGGGGGCATCGGTTTCGGTTAATTGTTCGCTGTCGAGGGCGGCTGGTGCGATGGCTTCGGGTGTATTTTCTGGAGATAATTGAGGAGAAGTCATGCTATGAAGTCGAGGACTTCAGCTATTCAGCAACCTACAGTTCTCGCAAGATGCCGCTGAAGAACCCGTACTATACTTAAGTATACCTTAAGTTATGGGTATTATGCAACTCATTTAATGAGTAAGTATACTGTTGGAGCCATGATCTGAGCGCTCTCGAACAACTCTATCTGCTGTTGGGGCGATCGTAACGAGAGGCTGGCAATAACCAAGTAGTATATCTGCTTGCCTACTTAGCTTTTTTCACCGACAAGTGTAGCAGACAGCGGGATTACTGATTCCGTATTAATTCTAGCAGTATAAGCGACTTGTGCGCCTTGTATTCCTTTTAAATCTTCTACTCGTTTTTGAATTTCGGAGACTCCAGCAGCTTTTAATGCTGTTAAAAATGCTTCGTCGCTGTAAACATCTTCGGAAAATGAAACTTCGTCACTTTTAGAAAGATTTTGAATGCGGGCGGCTTTGTTGACTGTAGAGCCAAAATAGTCGATCGAATTATTAAGATTTACCAGCAAAGCCGTACCTCGGTGAATGCCAATTCTGACTTGAATCCACTCTTGTGGTTGGCGAGTTGAGTTATACTCTCTCAAACAGGCTACAGCACCAGCGGCAGCCATAATTGCTTGTTCGTTGCTGATAAAGGAAGCCATGACAGCATCGCCGATGGTTTTAATGACTTTACCGCCAAATTTCTCGATCGACTCAAAGAAAATTTCAAAATGATCGCGCACAATATTGTAAGCTTTGGTATCTCCCAGTGTTTCGTACATTCTGGTAGAACCGGTAATATCAGTAAACATAATAGTAATCGCCCGAATCTTGACTCGCTCTCTTTCCGAGATTACTCGATCGCCGAACAAACGCTTATAATCCGGGTGATGAAGCAGTTGCATTCCTGATAGTCGCAGGGGCAGTTTTTCTACTGTCAATTCATCGGGCAATTCATCGGAATGCAAAATGAGTCCCGACAAATTGTGTTCGGCATTAGTTAATTCTATCTTGACTTTTCCCGGACGCACGGCAAGCTCTTTTTTATCGAAATCTGGGCCGGCCAACTGCTGGAGTTGAATTTCTTGTATCTCTTCTGTTTCTTCGCCTTCCACCTTTAAAATCCCTTTAGCTAAAGTCAGGGGACAGCAGTAGCGATATCGACCTTTTTCTAAGGTGACAATCTGCGATTCGGTGCAGTAGAGAGGCGTTACCAGTTGCAGTTTGCTCTGGAGTACGGGAGGGGGAGCGCAGACGGGCCGCAGTTGCGGGTCTTCGATTTCTTTGTTCAGGGAAAAAGTGACTTCCACACGATCGAGCAAATCAATGTTAAACTCGCGCTCGCACATCGGGCAAAAAGACATTTCTGATGTGTCTGCCAAATCCTTAAATTCTTCTGTAATCATGTTGCAGTGGGGGCAGTGAATATCCCAGTGCAAGTCGAAGACACCGGCTTTTACTCCGTGCAGAAATTCGGAAGTAATTTTTTTAACATTCTTGACTGTATCGCCTGCTACGTAGTAAGGATTAATTCTCAATCTCTGCAAAATGTGGGAACCGATTAACCAGTTTTCGATTTGGTCGATCGTTCCTTTGCTCGAATTGGGACGTTTTTTGAGCTGTTCTAATTTTTCTTTTAATAGTCCGATTTTCATGATTCACTTGCCTTTGAGCCTCATGGCAAGAAATTTCTAAGTATTCTTTTGTGTAATTTGCTTGTCTAGTGTGTTTTTGCCTGAGAATGCTGATGAGTTGGGGAGCATCTCATATTTGTAAAAACACTTCTTCTGGCTCCTTCCTTCTTCCTCTTCTCTCTTCTCTCCTGCCTCCTGCCTCAAAACTCCTGCCTCAAAACTCCAATTTCTAGCGGAGGCCTGCTTTCATTGAGATGCTCCCGATGAGTTGGCACTTGTGCGGATGTCCCTGATGTTTGTAAATCTTAACAAATTAGCAGCGTAAAGGCTAGGTTTATTTAGGCAGATCGATCGCGCTGTCACTTGTTTTAATTCCAAGTGCGATCGCTGCATCTGCCTGCAGGAACATATTAAATTGTTGGTAATTGGTAATTGCTAATTGGTAATTGCTAATTGTCAACCACTAAGTAGGGAGACAGCAATGCCCATAGGTGTCAACTTAAGCTGTTAGCTCGCCAAGTTCGTTAGTCATCCCGTCAGTCCGCCAGGGGTTTCAACCCTTGCCGGACTATGGGTTTAACGTTAAGTTGACACCTATGGGCAATTCCGTTTCCCTACAAATGCCCGCGTACTTTTCAGAATTGATATTAATTGGTAATTAATGATTGGTAATTGGGACGTTTAAGGCAAAAAAAAAGAGGGAATTTTCCCTCTTTTAATCACACTAACTGTGATCTTATTCTTCCGTCGCAGGAGGGATTTCTTCCTCTACATCTAATACTGCTTCGGGTGCTGCTTCGGGTGCTGCTTCGGGTGCTGCTTCGGGTGCTACTTCGGGTGCTACTTCCGGCAGATCCTCTTCCATTGCTGAGGGCACATCTTCGAGTTCGTCGGAGAAGTCATCATCAGCATCAGTTGAGTCTACAGGAATGTCTATGCCTGCTTTAGCTTGCTTTTGAGCCAGCATTTTCTCGCGGAACTTAGCTGCCATTTCCTCAGCTTTTTCGTATACCAATTCGCGATTTTTGACCATCGCGCCCGGTTCCGGTTCCAACTGCTTGGTTGAGAGAGAAATCCGGCCCCTCTCGGCATCCAAGTCAATGATCATCACTTTCACTTCGTCGTTGACATTGAAGACGCTATGAGGCGTATCGATGTGATCGTGTGAAATTTCCGAGATGTGCAGCAAGCCGCTGACGCCGCCGATGTCGATAAAGGCACCGTAAGGCTTGATACCGCGTACTGTACCGATGACGACTTCCCCGACTTCGAGGCGGTTCATCTTGCGCTCAACTAAGGCGCGACGATGGCTCAATACTAAGCGGTTGCGGTCTTCGTCTACCTCTAAGAATTTTAATGGTAATTCTTCGGCGACTAATTCTTCCTTCGGTTTGCGGGTACTGATGTGAGAACCGGGAATAAAGCCTCGCAAGCCTTCTATTCTCACGAGTGCGCCGCCGCGGTTGGTGGCAAATACTTGCGATCGTACTGTGGCATCTTCTGCTTGCAGTTGTCGCACTCTTTCCCACGCCCGCATATATTCGATGCGCCGGATGGACAGGGTTAATTGTCCGTCTTCATTTTCATCGGTTAGAATGAAAAATTCTCTGGTTTCGTTTGATTGCAATACCTCTTCAGGGCTTTCCACTCGATTGATGGACATTTCCTGAATGGGAATGTAAGCTGCTGTTTTAGCACCGATATCAATCAGAGCGCCCCTCGGTTCTATACTAAAAACTGTACCCGCTACTACATCGCCCGGGCTAAAGTGATAGTCATATTTATCAAGTAGGGCTGCAAAATCTTCGTGAGTAAAGCCGATGTCTTTGACTGTGGTTTTGAGATTGACCATGCGAATAGTTTCCTAGGATTTCTCTCCTTCATGTTTTTCGTTTGTGCCGGCAGATATTCGAGATTTTGGTGAAAAAGCGATTAACTTTTTTCAAAATCTTTTACTAAAGTCAGTTTTCGCTAACTTTTGCCAGGTGCAACTGCACACCAGCGCTTGCCATTACTGTTACTCCATACTCTGTGTTAAAACGTTGAATCTTAACATTCCGAGTCAAGTAGACTATTTTGACACTCTCAGGTATAAATAAACTGAGATTCTTCGTTCAACGAGCCGACTTGCTGGCGACAGGATTACTCCAGTCTAAGTAGAGGTCGGTTTCTCCAGAAGCGTAAATTTCGGTATGTCCTACCGTATTTAATTAGTCACCGAGCTTTAGTTAGGTTTTGTTCAAATGCGAGCTTTCCTAAACTGCAACACCGTTAGGTGTGACTACGCACTCAACTAATCCAGTTAAGTTTTTACGTTGTCTAGTTATACTCTATTTTAGACCGATGACGATCATATCACACCCAGCACTGTTACTGAGAAAAAAGAACACTCGCTCGAATGAGAGTCCCTTGAGTCGCTATTCCTCCGGGCCTTCATCGGGACACGGTTTTCAATCTCAAGCGAATATTTCTCTAAATTAATTTAAGCGAGCTTAGCTGGGAGTTGCACAGGATGCTGGGCTTTCTCGATCGACTGCTTCGGAATCCGGCAAATCTGCGTCAAAATTTGTCCCTGTTTCTGTATCTTCAGCTTCGTTGAGGGGATTCTGAAGGTGATTTAGGGTATCTACAAAATCTCGGATGCCTCGAAATTGCCGATATACCGAGGCAAAACGGACATAAGCGACTTCGCTGAGGGGTCGCAGGTGCAACAGCACCAGTTCCCCTATTTCTGAACTGGCGATTTCTCGGAGCGATCGACCTTGAAGTTGTGCCTCGATTTCTTCTGCCAGAGTTTCGAGATGCCCGGAAGACAAACCGGTTTTTTCGCAGGCCCGAATCAATCCCCGAACTAATTTTGACCTGTCAAAAGATTCGCGCTTGCCGTCCCGCTTGATCACCGTAATCGGCACAAATTCTATGCGTTCGTAGGTTGTGAAGCGGTGCTGGCAGTTCAAACACTCACGCCGCCGACGGATGCTTTGACCTGATTCGGCTGAACGCGATTCTAGAACGCGGCTATTTGTGTGTTGGCAGGAGGAACAGCGCATGATTGCTGATTTTAACAGGCATTGCCAGCAAATTGCCATTCATCTAACCGCTTGGGGTCTGATGAATGGCTGGACTAGAAAAATCACTTAGCACACAGCGGTGAAAGAGTCCCGCACCAAATTAGATCGCTATGATGCGGGCTAACCGCAGTCCGGTTCAGGATATTTTGGACTTACCGCAGGCGTATAGCTAATTATTTGCCAATCCGGGGAGGTTCCCGAAATGCGATCGCAAAAAATAGTACGCCTATGGCTAAAGCCAGAATCAAAATGTAAGCAACACTTTCCATGTTAAATTTTCCCTATCTTCCCTTGCCGTATTATTTTATCGTGAACAAACCTGACGGTCAACTGAGTACAGTTAGACCGCAGGCTTCTTTTTCCTTTTTTTCAAAGGCTTTTTATAGTGAGGTAGTTCCACCCCCACTTGCTAATATAGTATCAGAGTATTTCCCGATCATCTTGGGGTTTAAAAGAATAATTGTCGGTTTCGGTACCAAAACCCAACAAACCTTTCATCCCAAGGAGTAATTCCCAACGAGGTACGGGGCCGAGCGCTCAGATTAATCCCCTCTAAATATACGTTCGGGACTTCCCGGCTGGTAGTTAATTGCTGGTTTTATTATTAACTAAAAAAACCCGGTTTCTTGAAGAAACCGGGTTTTTTACACCGGGGATGTTTCCCGGCTAGCCAGAGGCTGGCAAAATTTAGAGAGGTTCTTGTCTTCTGGTGGTCACGTCGCCCAGTTTTTGGAACAGGCCCCACTCGACTTGTTCTTCCAAGTCAGCCTCAACTCCAGCAAACACGTCGCGGAAAATAGTCCGAGAACCGTGCCAGATATGGCCGAAGAAGAATAGCAAAGCAAAGCAAACGTGTCCGAAAGTGAACCAACCGCGAGTCGAAGTGCGGAAAACGCCGTCAGAATTCAAGGTTTCGCGATCGAATTCAAACACTTCACCCTTTTGAGCAGCGCGAGCAAACTTCTTAACATCTAGAGGATTATTAAAGGTTTGACCGTTAAGTTCACCACCGTAGAAGCTGACGGTAACTCCGCTTTGTTCAAAGCTGTATTTTGATTCAGCACGGCGGAAGGGGATGTCAGCGCGAACGACCCCATCTTTGTCCGTCAAAATTACTGGGAAAGTTTCAAAGAAGTTGGGGAGGCGGCGAACCGACAATACCCGACCTTCGCTGTCAGTAAATACTGGATGGCCCAGCCAAGATTTAGCAATACCGTCGCCATTGACCATCGCGCCGGCCCGGAACAAACCGCCTTTAGCAGGAGAGTTGCCCACGTAGTCGTAGAAAGCCAATTTTTCGGGAATTTGTTCGTAAGCGGATTGGAAGCTAGCGCCACCGGCCAAGCTAGCTTGAGCTCTGCGATCGATTTCTTGTTGGAAATAGCCGCTGTCCCACTGATAGCGAGTCGGGCCAAAAAGTTCGATCGGAGTTGCAGCAGAACCGTACCACATCGTACCCGCAACCACAAAGGCTGCGAAGAACACGGCAGCGATACTGCTAGAAAGTACAGTTTCGATATTCCCCATCCGCAGGGCTTTGTAAAGACGTTCCGGCGGCCGCACTGTCAAGTGGAACAAACCGGCAATTACGCCGACTACGCCCGCTGCAATGTGGTGAGCCACGATGCCGCCCGGATTGAACGGATCGAAGCCTTCAGGGCCCCAAGCAGGCGCCACTGGCTGGACGTGACCGGTCAGGCCGTAGGGGTCGGACACCCACATTCCGGGGCCAAAAAGTCCCGAAAGGTGAAATGCGCCGAAGCCGAAGCAGAGCAAGCCGGAGAGGAACAGGTGAATGCCAAACATTTTTGGCAAGTCGAGGGCTGGTTCACCGGTGCGAGGGTCTCTGAAAAGTTCTAAGTCCCAAAATACCCAGTGCCAAACTGCTGCTAAGAACAGCAGGCCAGAGAGGACGATGTGAGCGATTGCGACGCCTTCAAAGGACCAGAAGCCCGGATCGACGTTACCTTCGCCAGTGATGCTCCAACCGCCCCAAGAACCCGTAACTCCCAAGCGAGTCATGAAGGGCAACACGAACATCCCTTGACGCCACATTGGGTTCAGAACTGGGTCTGTGGGGTCAAAAACTGCTAGTTCATAAAGGGCCATTGAGCCGGCCCAACCTGCCACGAGGGCTGTGTGCATTAAGTGTACAGAAATCAATCGGCCTGGGTCATTTAAGACGACTGTGTGTACGCGATACCAGGGTAGTCCCATTGACTGCGGTTCTCCAAGGTGTAAGTGATGATGTCTATTTTTACGGAAAAATCAGATTCTCAATCCCCAGCAGTTACCTGCAGGGTTTAAACTCTGCCTTTTGCCGACTGCCATCTACCTTCAAAGGTGGAGGCATAAAAATGAAAGTTATTTAAAGAAGTGTATCGAGTGTTAGAACCGATTGCAATATGTTGAGCATTACATTAGTTGCGGGTTGCCCATTTCGCAGCGGGCGGCGATCGTCCCGAGGCGTTCGAGGACTTGCTCGGCATCGATCAGTCTGGTGAGGGTGACGTTGCCGATATTTTTGGCGGGATCGGCGGGATCGGGACGGACTGCGGGTTGGACTTCTACCATGAGTACGGCGTCTTCTACGCGGTAGAGCCACATTTTTTCGTTGCGATCGGAAAGACAGAGGTTGAGCTGTTGGATGTCCGGCGCCCGCCTCCAGGCGGCGTGACTCCACTCGCCGCCGACGCCCCAAACGCGCCCAACTTTCCAGCCGTCGGATAAGAAGAAGTATTTCACTTGTGTACGCTTGTTGAGATTTTTTTGTCTAACATAACGCAAAACTGGAAAAGTACGGAATTGTTGAACCGCGAAGACGCCAAGGACGCGAAGGAAGAGGAGAGAAGATGTAGGTAATCTGCAAGCTGTTGGGTAAATCTACAGAATTGTCCGATAAGTTTCGGTCTGGTCGATCGGTAAAATATCCAATCTTAGATTTTTCAAGTCGAGTGCAGTTCCCAGCATTTCGAGGAGGAATACTCGTCACAGCGGCTCGCTTGGGTCAGAAAGTTCTAAACATTCAAATGTGCCTTCGGGCCCTAACAAGGTTGTGGTAATTTTGCTGTTTTGGTCGCTGGCTGTCGATCGCATCATCTTAATCTCGGTTAATATGCGCCAATTATGAGCGTTCGATATTTGACCAAACTTTTTAATATACTATATAATGGTATTAAATGACAGGTGCCCTGAACTGCACGGGGAGGTATGGTACGGTTGAGATACCGTGCGCCTGTCAGAGACAAGGTGCCCCGAACTGCACGGGGAGGTATGGTACGGTTGAGATACCGTGCGCCTGTCTAAAATCTTATTCAATAAAGGAACCCAGGACTCTCGCAGTCGTGGGTTTCTGATTAAATACCTTTCTTCGCTTAGGGAAGGAGTTCGCGATCGATCGAGCCTTCAAAGTTGTTTTCAGCGTGCATATAAATATTGTTATTCGATCGACTATTGTCTATAATATGCTATGTAAGGCATAATCGATCCAAATGACATGGAACATTCAGTTTCACTTTGATTTTTACTCTGAGTTTAGCGAATTCCCCACTGATGTCAGATTAGAGCTTTTAGCAAAACTCACACTGTTACAAGAATTTGGCCCAAACCTCAAGCGTCCTCACGTCGATACTCTCAATGGTTCTACCTACACCAATATGAAAGAACTTAGGTTTCAGGCGGCTGATGGAGTTTGGCGAGTCGCTTTTGCATTTGACCCCCGCAGAGAAGCGATTTTGTTGGTAGCTGGGGACAAATCGGGTAGTAGTGAGAAGCGATTTTACAAGCAAATAATTAAGATAGCAGATAGTAGATTTACCGACCATTTGAATAAGTTAATGGAGCCAGAAACCGATGACAATTAGCCTGAAGACTATTATGGATAATTTGCCTCCCGAACAACGAGCAATAGTCGAAAAGCGATCGGTTGAATTAATGGCTGAAGAAATGACATTGCAAGACTTACGAAAAGCCAGAAAATTTACTCAGATTCGCATGGCAGAATTATTAAATATGCGTCAAGAAAATGTCTCGCGACTAGAACGCCGTGCGGATTTGTTGGTATCTACTTTGCAAAGTTATATCGCGGCAATGGGTGGGGAGTTGTCATTTGTCGTAGAATTCAAAGATCGACCCCCCGTAAAAATTACTGGATTAACATCGATGTTTGAAGAAAGCAGCTACACTAATGGAGAGGAAGAGTTTTAATTGAGGAACACCTGTTGTTAAAGTGAGAGCGATCGAACCTTTTCGCATCTAGAGACCGACGATCAAAAACATCGTATCCGATAAGTACGCATCCGCATTAAACTCTGAAGTCAATTAGACATCTTCTAAAAAGATTTTGTCAGCCTTTCCCTACCTGGACTAAAACCTAATTTTGCCAGATGTCTATTATTCAATCTAAAATCTAAAATCTAAAATCTAAAATCGAATGACTGCACAAACACCAGTACAATTCCAAGACAGTTTCGACATCATCGTAGTAGGTGGCGGACACTCCGGCTGCGAAGCCGCCCTCGCCACTTCTCGCCTCGGCTGTCGCACCCTTCTCCTCACCCTCAACCTCGACAAAATTGCGTGGCAACCTTGCAATCCGGCTGTCGGCGGCCCGGCTAAAACCCAACTTACTAACGAAGTTGATGCGTTAGGCGGGGAAATTGGCAAAATGGCCGATCGCACTTACTTACAAAAGCGCGTCCTCAACGCTTCGAGAGGCCCCGCAGTGTGGGCGCTGAGAGCACAAACAGACAAGCGGGAATACGCCGCTGTGATGAATAATATTGTTGAAAACCAACCCAATTTGACCATCCGCGAAGCGATGGTGACAGACTTAGTTTTGGGCAAAAACGAAGAAGTTATCGGAGTCGAAACATACTTCGGCGTCGCTTTTGAATGCAAAGCAGTAATTCTGACAACAGGTACTTTTTTAGGTGGCACGATTTGGGTGGGCAATAAGTCGATGCCCGCCGGACGGGCGGGAGAATTTGCCGCCGTTGGTTTGACGGAAACTCTCAATCGTTTGGGCTTTGAAACTGGCAGGTTAAAAACAGGAACTCCGGCAAGAGTTGACAAACGTACTCTCGATTACACCAACCTGGAACCGCAGCCAGGAGATGCAGAGGTTCGCTGGTTTAGTTTCGATCCAGAAGTTTGGATCGAACGGGAACAAATGCCTTGTTATTTGACTCGAACTACGCCAGCAACTCATCAATTAATTAGAGACAATTTGCACCTTTCTCCAGTCTACGGCGGCTGGGTTGATGCGAAGGGGCCACGCTATTGTCCGAGTATTGAAGATAAGATTGTGCGGTTTGCAGATAAGGAAAGTCACCAGATTTTTATTGAACCGGAAGGTAGAGATATTCCAGAACTTTATATCCAAGGTTTTTCTACTGGTTTACCGGAAAATTTGCAATTGCAAATGCTGCGGACTCTTCCGGGTTTGGAAAAGTGCGAGATGATGCGCCCTGCTTATGCTGTGGAGTACGATTATTTGCCGGCAACTCAGTGCTTTCCCACGCTGATGACTAAGAAGATTGAAGGGCTGTTTTGCGCGGGTCAGGTGAACGGTACAACTGGATATGAGGAGGCGGCTGCACAGGGGATTGTGGCGGGGATTAACGCAGCCCGGTTTGCGAAAAATCAGGAGATGATTGTGTTTCCTCGCGAGCAAAGTTATATCGGGACTTTGATCGATGATTTGTGTACGAAGGATTTGCGGGAACCTTACCGGATGTTGACTTCGCGATCGGAATATCGGCTATTATTGCGATCGGACAATGCTGACCAACGCTTGACGCCGCTGGGACGGGAAATTGGTTTGATTGACGATCGCCGCTGGGAGTTGTTCGATCGCAAACAAGCTAATATTGTGGCAGAGAAGGAACGGTTGTACTCGACGCGGGTGAAAGAGCACGAGGAAGTAGGGAAGGCAATTTTTGCTGACACTCAACAAGCAATTAAAGGTTCAATTACTCTGGCTGATTTGTTGCGTCGTCCTGGTTTTCATTATGTGGATTTGGAACGCTACAATTTAGGCAATTCTAGTCTGAAGTTGGCTGAGAAAGATGGTGCAGAAATTGACATCAAATATTCCGGCTACCTGCAAAGACAGCAAAATCAAATCGATGACATTGCCAAACACGAACGCCGACAATTGCCTGCGGATTTGGATTACATGGCAATTACAACTCTATCCAAAGAATCGCGGGAAAAATTGGCTAAGGTGAAACCGCTGACGATTGGCCAAGCGGCGAGAATTGGCGGAGTAAATCCGGCTGATGTTAATGCTTTGTTGATTTTTCTGGAAGTGCGAAACCGTCAGCAGCCAGCGGGTGTAGGAAAATAACCTCAACTAGAGGTGTTTCAAAGCTGCCTTCAATTTTATGCAATATACCAATCCTTGCAGGAGTCGTAAACTTTTTACCCCACCCCAACCCTCCCCTTATCAAGGGGAGGGAGTAAGAAATTCACAAATGATGCGAGGATTGCTATAGTAGTATGAAAAAGTTTGGCTATTGTGGCACCACTTTTTTGTTTGGCGGCTTTCATATTGATGGATATAGATTCTGGGCTTTGCTGAGTCACGGTATGAATCAACTTTTATCGGAATTTACAAAACTCACCCGACTTGGCTTATAAAAACTCCGAAATCGGGAATGGATACCTGTATTCAGCAACGCCACAAAAACAGAAAACTGGCAGAATGTCAACTATAATTGATGAAACTCTGCCAGTCTATTGTAGATATTTATCAATCCTCGAACCCCAACTTCCATAAAGAGTGCGAGAGAGAGTGGGAGAGTGGGAGAGGGGGAGAGGGGGAGAAGTGGGAAACACAGTTAAATTCATCCGTGTATCCGTGTCCGAATCCGTGTCGTGCCTTCCTTCTTCCCTCTTCCTTCTTCCTTCTTCCTTCCTTTAATGTGCCCAGAGAATCACGCCAGCTTCATAAGGACTGCTGAGATTATCGTGCTTCGGCAAAACCCGCAAGGACAAGCCTTGCAAACCGCTAGAAGTATAAGTAATGTCAGCCGTATAAAGGCTAGCATTCTGAGAATCTTCACCCAAATACTCCATCACCACCGGCACGCCACCAATGATATCGCCGTTAGCATCAACCGAGCCTTGATAAAGTTCAACTTGCACGTCTGCAGGCGTCAATCCCATCAGATTAATCCGAGATTTAACAGAGATCGACTGATTGACCTTAACTTCCTTATCCTGGGAAATATCAACAGCCTCAATCTTAATATCGTGCCATTTCGCGAGAACGTGCTTCTTCCAGTGAGACAACTCCTTGGCCGGAGCGCAATTATCCGAAGTCATGGTGTGGTAGCGATCGCTCACCGGGAAATATGCGCGCCGCGCGTAATCCTTCACCATCCGAGCCGTATTGAACAAAGGACAATTCAAGCGAATAGAATCCTTCATTTTCGCCGTCCAACCGCGGGGAATTCCATCATCATCCCGGTTGTAAAATAGGGGTACAACTTCTTTTTCCATCAAGTCGTACAAAGCATTAGCCTCGACATCATCCTGATACTTAGTATCTTCGTAAAATTCCCCATGTCCGATCGGCCAACCGGTACGAACATAATCAGCCTCATCCCACCATCCGTCAAGAATGCTCAGATTCGGCAAACCATTCATCGAAGCTTTCATCCCGGATGTACCCGAAGCCTCACGCGGGCGGCGCGGCGTATTCAGCCACACATCGCAGCCAGACACCATCATCCGAGCAACGTTAATGTCGTAGTTCGGTAAAAACACCATCGAGCTCATCGTCTCGTGCTCGCGGATGAAGTGAACGATATCCCGAATCAATTCCTTACCCGGAATATCCATCGGGTGAGCCTTCCCAGCAATCACAAACTGCACCGGGCGATTTTGATCCCGCATGATCCGCATAATTCGATCGACATCGCGCAAAAATAGCGTCGCCCGCTTGTAAGTAGCAAAGCGGCGGGCAAACCCGATCGTCAGCACCTTCGGATTGAGAGCCTCCCGCGCGTGTTCGATTTCCGTTTGGGCCGCACCGCGCTCGCGCAAAGTCTTTTGCAGCCACTCCCGCGCGAACACCACCAACTCCGATCGACAGCGTTCGTGATTGCGCCACAATTCCTCATCAGGAATCGACGACAGCCTGTCCCATAGACGATCGTCCTTACCGGTCATTTCCCAGTCCGGGCCAAGGTATCGATCGTACAACTCCTGAGTAGACTTCGCCACACAACTGCGAGCGTGCACCCCGTTGGTAATCGAAGTAATCGGTACTTCTTCCTGGGGCAAACCCGGCCACAAACCCTGAAACATCGGGCGCGACACCACACCGTGCAAAGCCGCCACCCCGTTGACAAAACTCGACATTTTAATTGCCAAAATTGCCATATTCAGAGGTGCGGACAAATCGCCAGTATTCTCCCGGCCCAATCCCAGAAACTCATCTTGCGACAAGCCAAACATCTTGGGATAGTGACTCAGATAGTGCATCACCATATCCGGCTCGAACAAGTCAAACCCAGCAGGCACAGGAGTGTGAGTCGTAAACATACTGCTCGAAACCACCACCTGTTCCGCTTCCACGAAACTCAGGTGATATTCCTCCATCAGCATCCGAATGCGTTCCAAAGCCATGAAAGCCGCGTGGCCTTCATTCATGTGATAAGCCGTAACTGTCAGCCCCAATGCCTTGAGCATTTTCACGCCACCGATGCCCAGCATGATTTCTTGGTGCATCCGCAGAGTTTTATCACCGCCATACAGTTGGTCGGTAATATCTTGGTCGTAGCGGCTGTTAGGTTCAATATTTGTATCCATTAGGTACAAAGGAACCGTTCCCACTTGTACTCGCCAAATCCGGGCATACACCTTGCGGCCGGGATAGTCTACCTCAATCCGCAATTCCGAACCGTCGGGATTGCGTTCTGGGTGCAGCGGCATATTGTAGAAATCATTGAGCGGATAGCGTTCTTGCTGCCAGCCGTCGGCGTTGAGATACTGCGAAAAATAGCCTTCTTGGTAAAGCAGGCCGACACCGACTAAGGGCAAGCCCAAATCGCTAGCTGATTTGAGGTGGTCGCCTGCGAGCACGCCCAAACCGCCGGAATAGATGGGTAGGGCTTTAACTAAGCCGAATTCCATCGAAAAGTAAGCGTAGCATTCTTGCTGCTCGGTGCCGCGCTGTTTCCGGTACCAGGCGCGATTTTTGAGATAATCGTCTAACTGCTGGGCTGCTCGGTTCATTTGGGCAATGAAGCCTTCGTCTTCTGCCATTTCTTGCAGTCGCTCTTGAGATATGGTTCCGAGCATCAGCACCGGGTTTTGGTTGCTGGAGTCCCACAGGTCTCGATCGAGGCGGCGGAAGAGGTCTTTGGTATCGACGTTCCAGTCCCAGTGCAAGTTGTAGGCAAGCTTGCGTAGGGGTTCGAGAATTGTCGGTAGCGAGGGGGAAACGTTAAATGTGCGAATTGGCTGCATAGACAAAGCATTTATGTTGGGGTAGCGATATTTTCCTCTGTCTTTAGGTACAAGTCCGTTATTCTGCACACTATTTTAAGTTTTAACCAGTTCATGCACGATGCCATCAAGCAGACGAAACGGAAGCGCAGGTCGTTCGATGTGAGCGAACTAGCCGTTTTCGGCTGCGATAACTGTCGCAAGAAGGCCTCGCCACCAGACCATCACGACTGGACGGCGATCTGTCTTGAGTGCGGCAACGAGTTTTCCTACAGTGGCTGCTCGTGCGACGGCTGCTGCGGCGGGACGTATGCGGGTTTCGGCGGTGGTCGCACGACTTTTTACGTGTAACGTTCGCAAGACTTGCACGCAGCGTTACAACCTAACGCAGTCGTAAGTCGCAACCCAATTAAGCAATTTTCACTTGTTGCAACTGAGAATTTAGCAATAGCTTCCTAGCATCATTGGCTGATAGTGCAGGGCTGAAATAATGACCCTGAATTTCTTGACAGTGCAGTTCGCGCAAACACTCTAACTGCTCTTTAGTTTCTACTCCTTCGGCTACCACGCTCAAGTTCAAATCTCGCCCCAGGGTCGCTACAGCCTTGGCGATCGCCCGTTCGCAGGGATCGGTCGTCAATCCGCTGACAAACGACCTGTCTATTTTTAAGATATTCAAGGGAAACTTTTTGAGATAATTTAGAGAACAATAACCCGTGCCGAAATCGTCCAGCGCAATTTGCACTCCCATATTCTGCAACTCCCTGAGAACTTTTGTGGTATAATCCACATCTTGCATGGCTGTAGTTTCGGTAATTTCTAACTCTAAATATTTGGGTGCTAAACCAGTTTTTTCCAAGCAGTTCGCTACCATTTCTAATAAATTAAATTGCTGGAACTGCCGAGCCGAAACGTTGACTGCTACCCGCAAATCTGGCTGCAAAGCATCCTGCCAAGCTTTATTTTGAGTGCAGGCTGTTTGCAGCACCCATTCCCCAATAGGTACAATGAGTCCGTTCTCTTCGGCGATGGGAATAAATGTAGCGGGAGTAACTAAACCTAATTGTGGATGTTGCCAGCGCAGCAGAGCTTCCATGCCCTGAATTTGCCAAGTAGTAATGTTGACTTTTGGCTGATAGAAAACCTCAAATTCTCCTTGTTCTAAAGCCTCGTGCAGTCTGTGTTCTATAGTTAGTAAATGGCTGCAGTGGGGATTAAGTGTTGAAGTATATAACTGATAGTTATTTCTTCCCATTTCTTTAGCGTAGTACAAGGCAGCATCGGCATTTTTGACTAAAGTTTCGGCCTCTTCACCATCATCGGGATAAAGGGCAATGCCGATGCTGCTGCTAACATGAAACGGTTGTCCTTCTAGTTTAAATGGTGGCTTTAAATTGTTGAGTATTCTTTGAGCTGTTTTAACGGCATCTTCTAAGCAATTGATGTCGGGAAGCAGTATGGTAAATTCGTCGCCTCCCCAGCGGGCTACCGTGTCAGTCGATCGCAAAGTGTCGCTGATGCGTCCGGCAAAACCTTCTAACAGGCGATCGCCCGCAGCGTGACCTAGTGTATCATTAATCTTTTTGAACCTGTCCAAGTCTAAAAACATCACAGCAAGCATTTTTTTTGTTTGTTTAGCTTGTTTTAAGGACGCCAGCAGCCTCTCGTTAAACAGTATCCGGTTCGGTAAACCGGTGAGTTGGTCATAAACAGCTTGATAGCGAATAATTTCTTCAGCTTGCTTGCGCTGAGTAATGTCCATCATCGTGCCGATCGCCCTGACTGCTTGGCCACTTTCATTGCGGATGATATAGCCGCGATCGAGCACAAAAACATATCCCCCGTCTGCACGGTGAAAGCTGTATTCTTCCGACCAACATTGAGCGTCTGAGTTCATTGTTTGGTTGAAGCTAAACATCACTCTTTCCCGTTCTTCGGGATGAATATTTAACCACCAAGATTCTAATTCTATCGTCTGAGTTTCGTTGAGTTTGTATCCAAATACTTTTTCAAATTCTTCGCTCAACCAATACTCATTTTTTAACAAATCAAAATCCCATACGGCATCATTTGTCGCCCGCGTCAGCAGGTGAAAGCGTTCTTCGCTTTTGCGTAGTTTTTCTTCGGATTGCACCCGTTCCGTTACATCCCGAAAGCTGAATACTCGACCAGTAATTTTGCCTCCCGTGCGCTGAGGCAACGAGTAGCGCTCGAAGATTCTGCCATCTGTTAACTCAATGATATCGTAACTTTCTTCGGTAGGGCGATCGGACAATTCTTTAGCACGGTTGAGAAATATTTCCGGATATTTTAACTGGTTGATTCCAAAGGCCAAAATTTGGTTGTTATCTCTCGAATCCAGCAGGAAATCCGGCAACTGCCACATTTCGGCAAACTTGCGGTTAAAGGTGAGCACTGTGCCTCCACTGTCAACCGCCAGAATACCGTCAGCAGTAGATTCAATGGTTGCCTGAAGCAAGGAAAGAGATGTTTCTCGTTCTAACTCTGCTAATTTGCGATCGCTGATGTCAAATGCTGTGATTAATATTGAGGCTTTTTTTTCAAATTTTATAATATCTACAGTTGCTTCAATCCAGCGCATTTCTCCAGTTTTCGTGACTATTACTAATTCATATTTAGAGCCTGCTGTTGAGCGCGCATGACTGGATTTACCCCATTTTTTAACTATTTCTATAAAATCTAGATGAATTAAGTCGTATAAATCCAATGCTAGTAATTCTTCGCGAGTATATCCTGTCAGAGCTTCTGTCTCAGCATTGACATAGCGGAACTGTCTGCGGTGATAGATAAATGCAACAGCATTAACAGTTTCTATCAGTTGGCGAAACTTTTTTTCACTGCGTCGCAAATTTCTTTCAACCTGCTTGCTTTCGGTAATGTTTTGTGCTATGTATAACTTACCGCTGACCTTGCCTTGACTGTCGCAAATAATTGAAATAGAAAGCAGTACAATTATTTTTTTTCGCTGTTTAGAAAGGTAGACTTTTTCCACGTTGTGGACAGAACCTTCGGCTGTTAAACTTCCTAAATCTAACACCGGGGCTGGTGATTCACTTTTCTTAAAAAGTCCGGCTATTGGTTTGCCTAACAACTCTTTTTTAGAGTATCCCAAAAGTTGACAGGTAGCTTGGTTTAACGATAGGATATGACCGCCTGGAGTCGTCGCGATTATCGAGACGTTCATTTCCTCACAAATATCGAGAGCATATTCGGCAGTTTGCTGCAAATCTTGGGTCATCTGGGCAATAGTATGCCAGATATCCTGTTCTTTTTTTGGATATAACACTTTTTCTCCTTTTGGTAGCTTGTCATTCTCTGTTTCAGACTTCGGCTTGATTAACCTCATCGTCTTGGATAAGCTATTTACTGTCTTCTCCCGGATCAATAATGAAATTACTAAACAAAGACAAACCAGAAAATAACCGATGATTTTTAACCTAACATTAGGTTCTTCTTTATTGGTATTTTGAGAGTTAATCTGATTGTAATTTGGTAATATTCGTGGTTCAATTTGGGATAAATGATTCAAAAATAATGCGGCGCTTCCAGAGGTAAGGGGACGAGATGCCGATCGCAAATAGCTATGTTTTTGAGACAGCACCAAAACCCTTTCTACAGGGTGAGTGCCAGATTCACCCCATACACTTATCGGTAATATTTTTGCACTCATGCTAGATTCCACACCAAAAATAGCAACCGCGAAATATCCCCAAATTAATTGAAAAATTATTTTCATTTGCTCTATTTCCTAAGATAAAATACTTTTTTAGTAACCAAAAATTGTAAAAATCTTAGCAGAAGTTTCTCTGCCATAGGAAAACCCAGCCACCATTAATTCATGTGGATTTGTAAATTAAATTTTAGCCAGGTAATAACTTAGCTTTATAACTAATTACAATTTTAATCTTAATTTAAAATGTGTCATCAGCCATTGTGCCACAAATTATCCGCCATTCTGCCTAGACACCGGGTGGAAGCGCGCTAAAATTAGATAATTCCCGCAAGGAGGCGATCGGGATTTGTTAGAAAAATAAACAATTAGCTTAAAATCTATGCAGAGGTCCACTAATTGAACCCATGAGTCAGACCATCCCAGAACTCCAAAAAGAAGTCCGCGCGCTAGAAGCAGAACTTACCGCCCTGCAAGAGTCGCGGGAAAAACTTGGCGTAGAGCGCTCAGAGTGCCGAGTGGCAGTCAGTTTTCCCAAAAATAATACTCCTGAAGCCATTGCCGAGTTCCACCAGCAAACTGCTGCTTTTGGGGAGCAGTGGTTGCAGCAAATCCAGGAAATTGACCGAGAGACTAAAAATATTGAAAAGCAACTGCAACAAAAACAGGCTTTACTCAATTACAAGCAAGGTGAACTAGAAAAGTTGGTGGCCGGAGAGCACTGGCAAGAACTAGAAAACAAAGTTCAAACCGGGGAAAAGCGCTTGCAAACACAAGCTCGCAGAATCAATCAAGCAGCAGCGCAGCTACAGGCAGAAATCCAAGCTTTGAAAGCACTGTACGACCAACTCAATCCGAGTTATTCCGAGTGGTTTCAACAACCAACTCAAATAGTCAAATTTTCAGCCACAACTATTCCTTACGCTGTTCCCAGCAGCAGCGGGTTGATATTGGAGAATAAGGAGATTGAGTGGGAAAAGAAGTAGTTTTGGATTGTAAATTTAAAAGGTAAATTAGTGATTTGAATGTCGCCGTCGAACCATCTAATAAGGAATGAGAATTAAATAACTTCCACAAGTTTGTGGGATGGGCTCTTATAGCCCGTCATGAGTGGACGGGCGGGACGCCCATCCCACAATAACAATTAAAATTGTAAGTTATTTAATTCGCGATCCTAAGCAATACAGATTCGACGGCAACATCGCAAGGCTTTTTCCTGCAGTTTTATATAAAAAATATAAAACTGCCTCTGGCGCAGCTAATTTTAAGATTTTTGAGTTTCTTTTTTGGAAACAGGTTTATTTTTAACTCTGGTGTGAACCTAAAATCTAAAATATAACTGTTATGAACGCATCAACCGGGTTTTACGAAAAGACTTTGTGGCTGCCCTCGCTTCCGCTAAAAAACCCGGTTTATGGGAGTGAGGAGTGCGTAAGCTCTGTCTAAAATTTCAAATAGACTTACTAATGAAACAATTGATTTGGATAGCGCTATTTATTGTGGTTGCGGTGACGGCTGCGGGTTGGGGTTCTGACTCGTGGCAGCGGTTGTCGGCTGTACCCGAAGTTGGGATCGATCGCAATATCCACACTTCCCAAAAACCGTCTCCCTTACCGCTTCCTGCTGAAAAAAATAGTTTTTTTCAGCCCCAAATTGACCCGTCTCGGTTGTGGAAACACGTCGATAGTTTAGCAGGAGAACGCGATGGAGAACGAGATCGCTCTTTTACTAGAGACTACATTTCCCAACAACTAAAAACATTAGGATTTTCCGCAGAGTTGCAGCCGTTCGATCGCGGAATCAATGTCTTCGCTGAGAGAAAAGGCACTGACTCAAACGCCGGTGCAATTTTAGTAGCAGCACACTACGATACTGTACCAAACTCCCCCGGCGCTGACGACAATGCGACGGGAGTTGCAGTAGTTTTAGAAGTAGCAAGATTGCTGGGTTCTCGCCCCACGCCTCGGACATTGCAAGTAGCATTTTTCGACAGGGAAGAACTCGGACTTTTAGGCAGTTTAGCATTTACAGGTAGCGACGCGCGGTTAAAAAATTTGCAGGGTGCGATCGTCCTAGATATGGTAGGTTATGCGTGCCGCACGCCCGGATGTCAGCAATATCCCGAAGGATTGACAGCGCAACCTTTTCTAGAAGCATCGGGGGTAACTTCTCCCGATAAAGGCGAGTTTATCGCTGTGATTGGGGATGCGGAACATCCGCAGCTATTGAAAAGTTTTGCGGAGTCGCGAAAAGCCGATTTACCGCCGGTGGTGGCGCTGCCGGTTCCCCTGAAAGGGTTGCTGACTCCCGATGTTTTACGCAGTGACCACGCGCCTTTCTGGTATAAAGGAATTGGTGCTGTGTTGGTGACGGATACTGCAAATTTGCGATCGCCTCACTATCACCAATCTAGCGATACATTAGCAACTATCGATCGACCTTTTTTCGCCGGTTCTGCTCAAATTGTTGTTAATGCCACCGCTAAATTATTGGAAATTCGGTAATCTACTCGTTATTAGGCTCTGCCTGGTAACGCATATCTGGAGGCTCTGCCTCCTATTTTCCCACGCCAAGCAAGCGAGGCAGAGCAAGAGTGAAATCGGTTCATAAAGAATGAGAATTAAATAACTTCCACAAGTTTGTGGGATGGGCGTCCCGCCCGTCCTTTTTGGATGGGTGGGACGCCCATCCCACAATAACAATTAAAATTGTAAGTTATTTAATTCGCGATCCTAGGCAGAGCCTAGGAACTAGGTAAATAACAAATAAGTAATAAAAAATGACTAACAAAGAAAGCCTGCAACGGCATTTACTGCAACTAGACAATCGAGGCTACAAAGCATACAAAGACATTCAAGGTAGTTACGAATTTTCAGAATTCACATTAATAATTGATTACGTGCAGGGAGATCCCTTTGCTTCTCCCAGTAAATTTAGAGTCATAGTTCCCCCCAACATTGCTCAAATTCCCCGCGAACTTTTCAACTCTCGCAGTCGAGAAATAGCCTTGCGAGATTACCTAACTCGCCAGTTTGACAAAGCAGCACACAGCATCAGCAGCAAACGCGGCACTGGCAAAAGCGGTATGATTGCAGTGACTCGGTTCGGACAAGAAGTTTTAGAGCGAACTTCCGCATTTATTACCCCCCCAACCCCCCCTTATCAAGGGGGGGCAAAAATCTCTATATCCCCCCCTTATCAAGGGGGGGCAAAAATCTCTATATCCCCCCCTTACCAAGGGGGGGAATTAGGGGGGGTAGAACTGCGATTTGCCGTCGGACTTCCAGCGGGCGGGCGGAGTATTTTAGGGCGACAAGCTGCTGAAATGCTCTGCGAAGATATTCCTCAAATAGTCAGTAAATCTCTGAAGTATGCTAATTTAAATCCTGCGGAATGTCGCCGTCACGTTGAAACTGTAGAAGATGCTGACTGGCTGCGGGAACAGTTAGCTGAAAAAAGATTAGTTGCGTTTGTTGCTGACGGTTCTATTTTACCCCGCCGCAGCGGTGTTGACAACAGTCCTTTGTTAAATAATGCTGTGGCTTTTCAGTCGCCGCCGTCGTTAAAAGTTGAGTTTAATTGTCCGAATCGCGGTTTGATTTCCGGTATGGGTATTCCCGCTGGCATTACTTTGATTGTTGGGGGCGGCTATCACGGCAAATCAACTTTACTCAGGGCGATCGAGTTGGGGGTTTACAACCGAATTCCCGGAGATGGTAGGGAATTTGTGGTGACTAATCCGGCGGCGGTTAAAATTAGAGCGGAAGATGGGAGAAGTGTTGCGGGAGTTGATATTTCGCCTTTTATTAACCACTTGCCACAAGGTAGAGATACTGCACAATTTTATACTGAGAATGCGAGCGGTAGCACGTCGCAAGCTGCTAATATTATTGAGGCTTTGGAAGTGGGGAGAAGGAAGAAGGAAGGCACGACACGGATTTTGACACGGATACACGGATTAATTTATGAAGAGGATTTAGTGCCTGTTTTATTGGTGGATGAGGATACGGCGGCGACGAATTTTATGATTCGCGATCGCAGAATGCAGGAACTCATCGCTAAGGATAAGGAACCGATTACGCCGTTTATTGATAAAGTTAAACAGTTGTACGCAGATGGCGGCGTATCGACTATTTTAGTAATGGGGGGAAGCGGCGATTATTTTGATGTGGCAGATACTGTGATTGCACTAGATAATTTTCAAGCATATAATGTGACGGGAAAAGCTAAAGATATTGCTAAAAAATACTCGATTAGCCGTGCTGCTGAAGGGGGAGAAAATTTTGGTAAGATTACTCAAAGAGTGCCGATTCCTGCTAGTTTAGATCCGAGTCGGGGACGGCGAGATGTGCGGGTGAAGGTGCGAGATGTTGATGAATTGGCTTTCGGAACTGAGGAGATTGATTTGGGTGCTGTTGAGCAAATTGTGGACAGCGGACAGTTAAGGGCGATCGCTGCGGCAATGGTTTATGCTAAGCAGCAATACATGGACGGAAAACGCACTTTGTCGGAAATTATCGATTTGGTGATGGCAGATATTGACGCGCGCGGGATGGATATTTTATCGCCTTTTCCTGAAGGGGATTTTGCCATGTTTCGACGCTTTGAATTGGCGGCGGCAATTAATCGGCTTCGTAGTTTGTCGGTTGTTGCTAAGTAGATTTTCTTAATATAAGTGTATTGTTGTCCTACTTTTGATATGCTGACCAAAGTGAGTGCAAAAACCGCGATTGAAGTATGACAGGCAATATAGGACAACTGACTGCTTTAAGCGATCGACCTTATTTAGTATTAAGCAATCAAGGGGAGGTTTTACAGTTAGAGTTAAAACAGCAGCAGCACGTATTGGGGCGCGATCGCACTCGTGCTGATTTAGCCATTCCCGAAGCTTGGCGCGCAGTTTCCGGCGTTCACGCTGTTTTGCGCCAAATTGGGGATAATTACTGGATTTACGACGGTGACGGCCAGCGGCCGAGCACTAATGGCTTATTTGTCGATCGCACTCGCATCACTCCCAATGACGGCTATTGTCTGAAAAACGGCACAGAACTTAAAATCGGTCTCGATCCTCAAAATCAAGTTTTGCTGACTTATTTTAATCCGCTGGCGAATCAGGTTGCTGTCCCTAGCAAGCAGTCAATTCTTCTTAAGAATCGGTCGGTTTTGTTGGGTCGCGATCCAAACGCTTCGCTGCAATTAGATGCGCCGCTTGTTTCTAGACGCCACGCCACAATCGACCAAGACAGTCGCGGTAATTATATTTTGCGAGACCACAGCGTTAACGGGGTTTTTGTTAACGGTCAGCGAGTCACAAATTCTGTACAGTTGTCCGAAGGAGATGCAATTCGGATCGGCCCGTTTACTCTAACTTACCGCATCGGTGAGTTGCAGATGCAAGACTCCGGCCATCAAATTCGTTTGGATGCTGACAGTCTGGTGATTCCGAAGCGTTTGGATAACATCACTTTGGCGATCGAACCGGGGCAGTTTGTGGCTTTAGTCGGCGGTAGCGGTGCGGGTAAATCTACTTTAATGCGGACGCTTTTAGGCATCGAAAAAACTACTAACGGCGCTGTGTTTCTCAATGGCGACAACCTGCGCCAAAACTTCAATATTTACCGCAATCAAATCGGTTACGTGCCTCAAGATGATATTGTGCACGCAGATTTGACAGTAGAAGAAGTCTTGAGTTATGCCGCTAAATTGCGCTTACCTCCCGATACAGATGTCAAGCCGGTAGTCGCCAAAACTTTAGAAGATATTGAAATGACTCACCGTCGCAAGGCTTTAGTAAAACAGCTTAGCGGCGGACAGCGGAAGCGGGTCAGTATCGGAGTCGAACTGTTAGCAGACCCGAAACTTTTCTTTTTAGACGAACCGACTTCAGGACTCGATCCGGGTTTGGATAAGAAGATGATGCAACTGCTGCGAAAGTTGGCAAATCAAGGCCGGACGGTGATTCTGGTGACTCACGCGACGGCAAATATCACGATGTGCGATCGGATTGTGTTTTTGGGTCGCGGCGGTCGCCTTTGTTACTTCGGCCCGCCTAGGGAAGCGCTCGATTTTTTTGATGTCAAAACAAGCGATTTTGCAGACATTTACAACGAATTAGAAACAGGAGAAACCAACGTTCAAAGCTGGGCAGAAAAGTTTAATAAATCTCCCTACTATCAGCGCTATATTGTCAACCACTTCAGCACAGGCAAGGCTAATGCACAAATACCTTCTGCACCTTCTGTACCAAAATCTCAATCTTTTGTAAAACAACTCGTTTTGCTTTCCCAGCGCTATTTTCAACTCGTTTCCCGCGACTTAGTTAACTTGAGTTTAGCTCTTTTAACGGCTCCGATCGGCATTAGTTTGCTGCGGCTAGCCGTCAGAGATAAAGACCCATTAATTGGCGCACCGGAGGCAACTTTAGCACCTTTAGCGCTCAGAGTTCTATTTGTATTTACCTGCGCGGCGATTTGGGTAGGGCTGGCAACTTCTCTGCAAGAAATTGTTAAAGAATCTGCTATTTATCTGCGCGAACGTTTGGTCAATTTAGGATTGTTTGCTTATTTAGGTTCAAAAATTTTTATACTTTCTGGTTTAGCCGTATTGCAAACACTGTTAATGGTAGGAGTTATTCTGATTGCTTTTAAATCCCCCGAACCGAGTTTTATTTCCTGGCCGGTGGGGGCAAGTATTACCACATTCCTAACTTTAATGAGCTGCATAAGCCTTGGATTAGTCGTTTCCGCGATTGTTAAAAATAGCTCTCAAGCTAATAGCGCTTTGCCTCTATTATTGCTGCCTCAGATTATTTTTTCGGGAGTTTTGTTTAAGATGGAAGGTGCGGCGAGCAAGTTTTCTTGGCTGATGTTAAGCCGCTGGTCTGTGGGTGCTTACGGCTCTTTAGTTAATGTGAATGGGATGGTTCCCGCACCTACTACATTACCGGATGGGAGTACGCTTCCTCAGCCGTTTGAGCCTACTCCTGTTTACGATCCAACTTGGGAAAATTTGGGTTTGAACTGGGCTATTTTGTGCGTGCATATTTGCGTTTATTTGATGTTGACTCTGTGGTTGCAGAAGCGGAAGGATATTTTATGAATTATTGGCTGATGAAGTCGGAACCGGATGTTTACAGTATTGCGGACTTGAAGGGCGATCGCACTTCCATTTGGGATGGCGTTCGCAACTATCAAGCGCGCAATTTTATGCGAGAAATGAGTCGGGGAGACTTAGTATTTTTTTACCATTCTAATACTAAATTTCCCGGTATTGTCGGGTTAGTGCGCGTCGTTGAAACTGGGATTGCTGACCCTACTCAGTTCGATATGAAGAGCGAATATTATGATGCTAAATCGCAGTTAAGTGCTCCTCGCTGGCAAACTGTGAAAGTGGAGTTTGTTGAGGAGTTTGCTAAGTTAATATCTTTGGATGAACTGAAACAAAAGTTTAGCGCTGATGAGATTTTGGTGGTGAGAAAAGGCAATCGGTTATCGGTGATGCCGGTATCTGAAAGTGCGGCACAGAAGATTTTGAAGATGAGAGAATCTAATGATTAAACCGCAGAGAACGCAGAGAACACAGAGTCAGAAAAAAGAGAGATGAATAATTCTGATGCCAACAGATTTGATATTACCCACAGTCAGGACACGGCAGTGCCGTATCCCTACAATTAATCTGGCGATGGTTACATCTCTCAGGTCGTGCTCGTGATTATTTTGGGGTAGGGAAACGGCATTGCCGTGTCCGTCTTGCCTATCATGTCTGAGTGCAACCGGAATTAATACTACAGGCAAGATGCCTGTGCCACAAATTGCTTGTGGGGTGGGCCGAAGAGCCCGCCCCAAATATTTGAAATCCCCTAAAGACCGGCAGCACAAACTGCGGCTCCAATTAACCCTACATTGGGATTCAAAACCAATCGAACCGGTATCATTTCTAATAGCGAATCCATCCGCCCTTTGTGGGTAAAAGCCCGCATAAAACCCCCTTCTAGAATCAGTGGCAAAATTTTAGCAGCAATGCCACCTGCTATGTACAAACCGCCGTAAGGTAAAAGTGATACAGCCATATTTCCCGCCACCGCACCGTAGGCTTCTACAAACATTTGCATTGTTTGTTCCGAAAGCCGATCGCACTTTTTGAGGGCCGCCTGTGCAATTGTCGCCCCCGGATCGACAGTCTTTTCAGTTTTCCCGATTTCTGACTCCCATTTTTTGATAACTTCCCCTACCTCCGGCGATTCAGGAGCAAACTTTCTGTCCCGCAAAAACTGGTAAATTGAAACAATCCCTTGTCCCGAAACCACACGCTCGATCGATATTCTTTGAATGTCGTGTTTTGCTAACAAATATTTCAGCAATTCAAACTCCAACTCCGAACGAGGAGCAAAGTCACCGTGCCCCCCTTCCGAAGAAAATACCCGGATGCCATTTGCCTCTGGAATTCCAAAACAATTTCCCAAACCAGTACCCGCACCAATCACAGCAATTGGATCGTATTGGCGGGGTTTTCCGACTTGCAAAATGTGCAAATCTTTAGCATCCAAACCCCACACGCCGTAGCCAACCGCAACAAAATCATTAATTAAACTGACGCGGGATATTCCTAATTCTTGTTCCAGACGCTTCGCATCCAGCCTCCAAGGCAAATTAGTCAGTTTTGCAGTATTGTTAACCACCGGGCCTGCGATCGCAAAACAAGCTTTTTCAGGCAATGGCGCAAAATCCAATTTCGTAGCAGCTTCCGTCAAAAACTGCAGCACCATTGGTACTAAATCGGGAAACTCCCCGCTCGGATAGCGAAACTCGTAAAGAGCGTTCATTTCACCGTTAACAGTCCTTTCCACTAAGCGCAAAATTGTCTTAGTTCCGCCAATATCGCCCGCTAATAATAATGCCATAAATCTCTTTTTTCACCAAAGATAACATTCCCCATTTAAACACCCACAGTATTAATTGCCAACCAAGCCCGCAGCACCTCAGCCACTGTCCAAGCTTGAGCCGTGCAGCCCCGCGGCGAGTGGGGGGCGTCGCCCTCAAAAATTTCGCTCAGACTGCCAACTCCGCCGCCCCTTATATGATGTGCCATTGATTCGAGAAATTCGCGAGCTTGTGCTGGGTCTTTGTATACGTGCAAGTGCGCCAAGACAAACGGGCCAATCAGCCAGCCCCAAACTGTGCCTTGGTGGTAGGCGCTGTCGCGCTGCAATTGGTCGCCTTCGTATGCGCCGCGATACTGGGGGTGATGTGGCGAGAGGCTGCGGAGGCCGACAGAAGTGAGCAACTGTTGAGCGCAGCCGTCCACCACGCCGCGCTGCTGGATGGGCGTCAGTAACGGTGTATACCGCGTTTCCTGGCGCATCCCCGCTGACAAGGAGTTGGCGGAGTGAGGAGGAATCGAGTCTAGGGGCAGGGAAACGGCGAATATTTGGTTGGGCCGCAGCGAGGCATCGTGTCCGTCTGGGCCGTCGAGAACGTCGTAACAGTAACCGGTTGAGGCGTTCCAGAAGCGAGGGAATCCGGCGGCCGTTCGATCGCCCAATTGCTGGTATTCATTGTGAGGCTTGCCCAGTTTTCGAGCAAAACTTGCCATAGCTTGTATAGCATTGTACCAAAGCGCGCTGAGTTCGATCGGCTTACCAATCCGGGGCGTCACCACCCAATCGCCGATTTTCGCGTCCATCCAAGTCAGTTGCACACCCTTTTCGCCCGCGTAGATTAAACCGTCATCGGGATCGACGCGGATATTATACCGAGTTCCCTGTATGTGCCAATCAACAATCTCACATAAAGTAGGCCAGAGTTCGCTCAAAAGTTCGTCGTCCCCCGTGGCATCGATATAAGCGCGAATTGCCTCAAAGTACCACAGAGTGGCATCTGCGGTGTTGTATTCCGGTGCGCCGCCCGCATCCGGGAAGCGGTTCGGCAGCATTCCCCGATCGACATACCGCGCAAATGTCCGCAAAATCGATCGCGCAATTTCCGATCGCCCGGTACAGATTGTGAGACCGGGCAAGCTAATCATCGTATCGCGCCCCCAGTCGCTAAACCAGGGATATCCGGCGATAATCGTTTTGCTTTCGGGTTCCTCCGGTAGCGGGCGGCTGACGATAAATTGGTCGGCGGCGAGCACTAAGTGATTGATCCAGTCGGGAGATTCGCTCACTTTTGACCAGTTTTGCAGGAGTTGTTGGTCATAAGTGCGGCGCACTTCTAAAGCTGTACCGCCGTTGAGTTCGGTATTTTTCTCGGTGCTGGCTATCAATGTGAGAGAACTTCCCGGTGCGATCGTCATGTGAAAAGTCGCCGCCTGCAAGTGATCCTCGCAGCAATCCAATCCGCGGCGCTTTTCGGCTGCTAGATCCAATCCGTAATGCCAATTGTATAAGGGCGCAGAGACTTGAAATTTGGCTTCTGGTGTGGCATCTGTCAGCAGGTACAGGGGTGCAGCCTTGGGAAATGCCGTCACGCAAACGCCGCTTTCCAAGGTTTCTAGGCTCATCTGCCAGTCGCCGGCGCTCGTTGTGTGGTGGTAGTCGCGATAGTTGACTAGGGCTTTGACAGCGAGGGCGATCGGTTGTGAGGCGCGGTGCAGGCGGTATTGAATATATGTTGTGTTAGCACCTTGCTGCATCCAAATCCGCTTTTCCAGGATAGCGTCGCCGAGAGCAAACCTCCAAACAGGCGTCGTGCCTTCGAGGTGAAAGCTTTCGATGTAGTTGTAGCCGTGGGGTTCGATCGTCGCGTCGGCCCAGCGGTTTGTATAAAGCGGATAGGCGCGATCGTGATACACCGCCGTCTCGTCCAGCTTGGCGAGCATCAAAGTGCGTCCCAGCGGGGGTTTGAGGGCTGCTACCAGCAAGCCGTGATAGCGGCGGGTGAGGAGATTTGCGATCGTCCCGCTAGCGTAACCGCCGATCCCGTTTGTGACCAACCACTCCCGAGACTCCGCCGAGTCAAGATTGCAGCAGATTTCCCGTCCAAAAGCCATAACCATAAAATCCACACTCGCGCTGATTTTTTACCTACCTTTAGGTAGATTTTCGACATAATATCAACCACAAATATTAACGATTTCAGACCGTTAATTTGGCGATCGCCCCCGTGCGGATTCATGCTCTAATTTAGACATAACTAACCGCTACTTTTGCCCCATATACAATTTTAGCCTTTGATGCCTCTGTCTAAAGTTAGTTGTTTGTTATATTAAGTAATATTACCGTCTAAACAGGCGCTCAACGTTAAGGGCAAAGCATTTGATAGCGCGTCGGGCGATCGAACTACCAACCTATTTTATAAGGAGAACGGCTCAAAGTGAAGATAGGAGCAAATTACCTCGGCAATAACCAATGTGAATTTACCGTTTGGGCGCCCACCCTCAAACAAATCGCAGTCCAAATTGTTTCCCCAAAAAAACGCCTGATACCCCTGCAACAATCAGCAGAAGGTTATTGGCAAACCACAGCTACAGACATCGAACCAGGAACCCTTTACACTTACCAAATCGAAGGAAAAACCGACCGACCAGACCCAGCCTCAAAATATCAACCCCAAGGCGTACACGCTCCGTCGCAAGTAATAGATCAAAATATTTTTACTTGGACTGACACAAATTGGCAAGGCGTGCCGCTAGCCGAAATGATTATTTACGAACTGCACGTCGGCACATTCACCCAAGCCGGAACATTTGAAGCAATAATTCCCCATCTAAAACAACTTAAAGACTTGGGAATCAACGCCATCGAAATCATGCCAGTAGCCCAATTTCCCGGCGAGCGAAACTGGGGATATGACGGCGTATATCCCTACGCAGTTCAAAACTCCTACGGCGGCCCCGAAGGCTTCAAAACACTCGTCAACGCCTGCCACGAACACGGCATTTCAGTAATTCTCGATGTAGTTTACAACCACCTCGGCCCCGAAGGCAACTACCTCAGTCAATTCGGCCCCTACTTTACATCCAAATACGGCTCAATTTGGGGAGATCCCCTCAACTTCGACGACGCCTACAGCGACGGCGTGCGTAACTACTTTATTGAAAACGCCCTCTACTGGTTTCGAGACTATCACATCGATGCCCTGAGATTAGATGCAATTCAAGCAATATTTGAAGTAGGTGCAAGACCTTTTTTACAAGAACTATCCGATGCCACAGCAGATATTTCCAACGAACTAGGACGGCAACTTTACTTAATAGCCGAAAGTGACTTAAATGATGTCCGCACTATACGTCCCAAAGAACTCGGTGGCTTCGGACTAGACGCCCAATGGTGCGATGATTTCCACCACGCACTGCACGCCTTGCTCACCGGAGAAGACGACCGCTACTACCAAGATTTCGGCAAATGCGAACACTTAGAAAAAGCCTTCAAAGAAAGCTTTGTTTACTCCGGCCAGTACGCCCCCCACAGAAAGCGGAGACACGGCAATTCTGTCAAGGATGAACCGGGTCATAAATTTCTGGTGTTTGCCCAAACCCACGACCAAATCGGCAACCGCATTTTGGGAGACCGACTCTCAAAAATAGTTAACTTTGAAGCATTGAAACTCGCAGCAGGCACTGTCTTAATTTCTCCTTACATTCCCTTCTTTTTTATGGGAGAAGAATACGGAGAAGAAGCACCGTTTTTTTACTTCGTTTCCCACTCGGACGAAAACTTAATTGAAGCTATCCGCAAAGACAAACAACAAGAATTTAAAATCTTTGAAGGCCGAGGCGAGTTTCAAGACCCCCAGAGTCCAGAGACTTTCGATAAGTGTAAGTTAAACTGGGAAAAACAAACCGAAGGCAAACACAAAATCCTTTGGGAATGGCACCAACATCTGATTCAACTGCGGCGGACAATACCAGCCCTTAAAAAACTCGACAAAAACAGTCTAGAAGTGTCCAGCATTGAAGCGGAAAAAATCTTATTTCTACGTCGCTGGACAGATGACAGCCAGATATTCTGCATTCTAAACTTCAACACGCAAGATGTCACTTTTACGGCTACACTGCCCCAAGGCAACGGTCACAAAATTTTAGACTCTGCTGATGAAAAATGGATGGGTTCAGGTTCTAGCTTGCCTGAAAAGATAACTTCAGAGCAAAAATTGACCGTTAAACCGCAGAGTTTCGCACTCTATGAATTAGAGTAATTAAAACGGGAGGCAGAGCCTCCAATACAGGCGTTCCCAGGCAGAGCCTAGGAACAAGCAATAGGAGGCAGAACCTATGTAGTTCTCAGCCTCTGTCGCGGAATCTAGTCCCACAAGAAACGGGAGGCAGAGCCTCTCTCATTCCCAGCCTCGGGCCGGGAATGCAGTAGAGGAGGCTCTGCCTCATACATTAAAAGAGAAAACCCTAAAAAACCCGGAGTAAAATTAACATGATGAGAATTCCCACAACAACTTATCGGATTCAATTTCATGGAGGTTTTAACTTTGAAGCCGCCAAACAAATCCTTAGCTATCTGGAAGATTTAGGAATTACCGACCTTTACGCTTCACCAATATTTAAAGCCAGAAAAGGCAGCTCTCACGGATACGATGTCGTTGACTCAAATCAGCTCAATCCCGATTTGGGAACATCAGAAAATTTTGAAGCCCTCACATACGAAATCAAGAAACGGAACATGGGATGGCTGCAAGATATTGTTCCGAACCACATGGCTTATGACACTCAAAATTTGCTGCTGTTAGACGTATTGGAACACGGGCCAGATTCCGACTATTTCGATTACTTCGATATTGAATGGAATCACGCTTACGAACATCTCAGGGGTCGAGTGCTGGCTCCGCTGCTGGGGAATTTTTATGGAGAGTGTCTGGAAAATGGCGAGATTCAACTCAAATACAGCGAAATTGGGCTAACCATCAATTATTATAGCTTACAATTGCCAGTAAGAATTGAATCTTATGCTAAATTCATCAGTCATAACTTGGGGCATTTAGCTAGAGAATTAGGCAGACGCCATCCAGATTTTATCAAGTTTTTAGGAATTCTTTATTTAATTAAAAATACACCTTCAGAAACTAAAGGTAAAACCCGATACGATCAGATAGCTTTTGTCAAAGGACTGCTGTGGGAACTCTACAATCAAAATCCCCTTGTACAGGAATTTATCGATGAAAATATCAAAGTTTTTAACGGAGAAAAGGGAAATTCCGAAAGCTTTAATTTGCTAGACGAATTGCTTTCCGAGCAGTTTTACCGTCTGTCTTTCTGGAAAGTGGGGGCAGAGGAAATTAATTACCGAAGGTTTTTTACAGTAAACGAACTTATTTCGGTAAAAGTTGAAGAGATTAAAGTTTTTCATAAAAACCACGCTCTGATATTCGACATGGTTGATGAGGGAAAGTTTACTGGATTGAGAATCGACCACATCGATGGACTGTACGACCCCACAGAATATTTGAAACGCCTCCGAGAGAAAGTCGGAGACACTTATATTACTGTTGAAAAGATTCTGGAACACGAAGAAGATTTGCCGTCATATTGGCCGATTGAGGGAACTAGCGGCTACGACTTTTTGAATTACGTAAACGGCGTTTTTTGTCGGTGCGATCGCGAGCAGCAATTTACCGAAATATATCAGAGATTTACTCGCTTGACCGTTCCCTACGAACAGTTGTTTTTAGATAAAAAAGGACTGATTGTTGAGAAAAATTTGGCGGGAGATGTAGACAATCTAGCTCAACTTTTGAAGAATATTTCCGGTCAATCGAGACAGGGAAATGACTTTACTCGTCCCGGTTTGGAAAAAGCATTGGCGGCTGTTTTGACAATTTTTCCAGTCTACCGAACTTACATCAATCAAGACGGTTTGAGAGAGTCCGATCGCACTTACGTAAAATATGCGATCGCCCATGCCAAAGAACAAGCACCCAGACTCCTCAAGGAACTTAAATTTATCGAAACGGTGCTGTTGCTGGAAGAAGAAGAAACCCTAACACCCGAACAAAAAGAGCAGCGTCGGCACTTTGTAATGAAACTCCAGCAGTTGACAGGTCCATTAATGGCAAAAGGCGTGGAAGACACGCTTTTATACGTCTACTATCGGCTTTTATCCCTCAACGAAGTGGGAGGAAATCCCAGTCAGTTCGGCGTGTCGCTGGGAGATTTTCACGAGTTCAACCAACAGCAGCAAGCAGCTTGGCCACACAAAATGAATGCGACAGCTACCCACGATACCAAACGTGGCGAAGATGTGCGAGCCAGAATAAACGTTTTGTCAGAAATTCCCGATGAATGGGAACAGCAAGTCAGGTCTTGGAGAGAGGTAAACTCTTCTAAGAAAGTCAACTTTGTGAATCGAATGGTTCCAGATACTAATGACGAATACTTCCTGTACCAAACTCTGCTCGGCAGTTTTCCCTTTGAGGGAATTGAAAACACTGATTATGTCGATCGCCTGAAAGATTATGTGATTAAAGCTGTCCGCGAAGCCAAAGTTTATACGGCTTGGCTGAGACCGGATAACGACTACGAAGCTGGTTTTATGACCTTTGTCGATAGCGTTCTCGAAACTTCGGAACAAAATCAGTTTCTCAACAAATTTACACCTTTCTGGAAAAAAGTAGCTAATTACGGAATTTTCAATTCTTTATCTCAAACGCTGCTGAAAATCACGGCTCCGGGTGTTCCCGACATTTATCAAGGGACGGAATTCTGGGATTTAAGCCACGTCGATCCAGATAACCGCCGTCCCGTAGATTTTGAGCGCAGAATCGAGGTTTTGCGGGAAATTAAAGAGCAAGCTCAGACGGATATTTTGCAACTAATTGAAGATTTGATTGCGACGCGAGAAGACGCGAGAATTAAGTTGTTTTTGACGGCAAGAGCCCTAGAAGCGAGAAAAAAATACTTGCAAGTTTTTCAATCAGGCGATTATCTGCCCATGGAAGCAGTTGGCACGTTTAAAGATAATGTTGTTGCCTTTGCCAGAAGCTTTGGAGAGACTACCGTTATTGTCATTGCTCCCCGGTTTTTGACGGGAATTGTCAAACCGGAAGAAATGCCGATCGGCAAACAAGTCTGGAAAGATACTAATTTGAAATTATCCGAGGAAATGCCGTCGGTTTGGAAAGATGCAATTACAAATCAGGCGGTAGAAAGTAACGGTACTTTGGCAATTGGTGACGCTCTGAGTTACTTTCCGGCAGCTCTGCTGATCGGTAAAAAATAGAAACTAAAGTTGTAGGGTGCGTCAGGAATTGATTATTGGGAGTTCACAATGTTTTTTGGCTCTGACGCACCATACCATGTGCTGGGCTTCTTGAGTTAAAATAGTAGCAGGAAAGCAATCTTAGTAGCGGGAGGAATAGCAAAATGCGATCGCTCGTCAAAACCGAAACCAGTACCGAAACCAGACTCTCTTGGTGGGCTTACCTATTTGTCCTAGACGAATTCATTGCCGAAGCAGATGCTACGATCAACGGCCCAGCAGCTTACAATAATACACCTCCAGCACTGTCGGATCGCGATCGAGCCTTTTTACTGTCAGTCATGGAAAACCCGCCAGCACCGTCTGAAGGATTGCTCGCATTATTTGCAGATTATTAAACAAAACAGTACAGCGAGTGAATTGGACTATTAGCCGTCTAGAAGATATAAACCGAAGTACGAGCAGTCTTAGAAAAGACCCATTTAATTCGGGAAATACAGAATTAGATGCTTATCTCAAACGATATGCAAAGCAGAATGATCGCCTCGGTACTGCTAGAACTTTTGTAGCTTTAGCAGGTGAAGATAACTACACAATAGCAGGCTATTATGCTGGCAGCGCTAATTTACTCGATCGTACCCAGCTACCACCTAACTTGCGAGAAAATCTCCCCAACTATCCCCCTCCTGCTATGCTAGTTGGGAAACTTGCAGTCGATCGATCAATGCAAGGTAGAGGCTTGGGGAAGCGGTTACTGCGCCATGCCTTCGAGAATGCACTGAATTTATCCCAAAATATGGGAATTTATGCTGTCAGGGTAGATGCTATTGACGAACAAGCTAAAGAATTTTACAAAAGGTGCGGTTTCTTGGAGTACCAAGATAGTCCTTTTTCACTGTTTATTCTGATGAGTACAATTAAACAAGCAGCAAATGGGTAGGTCTCTAACTCATGACTCTAACTGATAAATTTTACTTTTATTTTGAAGCCGATCGACCGATCGCCCCTACCAACCAAACAAAATTTATACAACAAAGACGGCAAACACAACACAACGTATACGGTTTGCCACAATACCCGAATCGATCGCACACCGTACATTAGGAAGAGTAAAGAAAAGCAGTCAACAACTGTAGCGGTGCAAGCCTCACGGATGCAACCGTCCCCCAACAGGTTCGGTAAATACCCCTTCATCGCAAGGTCTACCGCCCGCAGTATAGAGATAAGCACCCTATCGAAGACTGTATTAAAGCAGGACTCACTACCCGTAAACCGCGAGGTAAAATGGCAGTCCTGAATAACCAGACTATCGCACAGATAAAACACCAAAATTTTGTAGAGATTGGAGCCGGAACACCCCTATGGGAAAAGTAGTTGGAATTGACTTAGGTACGACAAACTCCTGCGTCGCAGTTATGGAAGGCGGCAAACCCACCGTCATAGCCAACGCCGAGGGGGGTCGCACCACACCTTCTGTAGTAGCATATGCTAAAAATGGGGATCAACTTGTCGGACAAATCGCCAAGCGTCAAGCCGTGATGAACGCCGAAAACACCTTTTACTCAGTAAAACGGTTTATCGGGCGTAGGGTTGATGAAGTAACCCACGAAACCACTGAAGTTTCCTACAAAGTTCTCAAAGTCGGCAACAGCCTCAAACTAGACTGTCCCGCCCGCGGCAAGCAATTTGCCCCAGAAGAAATTTCTGCACAAGTTCTTCGGAAACTCGTAGAAGACGCCAGCAAATACCTCGGCGAAACTGTTACCCAAGCGGTAATTACTGTTCCCGCTTACTTCAACGACTCCCAGCGCCAAGCTACGAAAGACGCAGGAAAAATTGCCGGTATAGAAGTGCTGCGGATTATTAACGAACCTACAGCAGCAGCTTTAGCTTACGGGTTAGATAAAAAGAGCAACGAAACCATCCTCGTATTTGACTTAGGTGGCGGTACTTTCGACGTATCTATTCTCGAAGTAGGCGACGGCGTATTTGAAGTGCTAGCAACTTCTGGAGACACTCACCTCGGCGGTGACGACTTCGACAAAAAAATTGTTGATTTCATCGCTAATGAATTCCAAAGAGCCGAAGGAATTGACCTCCGCAAAGACAAACAAGCCCTGCAACGCCTGACGGAAGCAGCCGAAAAAGCCAAGATTGAGCTTTCGAGCGTTACCCAAGCAGAAATCAACCTGCCGTTTATTACCGCGACTCAAGACGGGCCAAAACACTTGGACACGACTTTGACGCGGGGCAAGTTTGAAGAACTCTGTTCCGATTTGATCGATCGCTCCCGCATCCCCGTAGAAAATGCGATCCGCGACGCCAAATTAGACAAATCTGCAATTAATGAAGTCGTCTTAGTTGGTGGTTCTACGCGCATTCCTGCGGTGCAAGAACTGGTCAAAAAACTCCTTGGCAAAGACCCCAACCAAACCGTAAACCCGGACGAAGTGGTCGCAGTCGGTGCAGCAATTCAAGCAGGCGTACTCTCCGGCGAAGTCAAAGACATCCTGTTGCTCGACGTTACTCCGCTGTCTCTCGGCGTCGAAACCTTGGGTGGCGTGATGACCAAAATCATTCCCCGCAACACCACTATTCCTACCAAGAAGTCGGAAACTTTCTCGACTGCTGTAGACGGTCAAACAAACGTGGAAATTCACGTTTTGCAAGGCGAACGGGAAATGGCCAATGATAACAAGGATTTGGGAACCTTCCGCTTAGATGGAGTTCCACCGGCCCCCCGTGGCGTACCTCAAATTGAAGTTACTTTCGATATCGATGCTAACGGTATTTTGAATGTAGCTGCTAAGGATAAAGGTACTGGCAAGGAGCAATCGATTAGCATTACTGGTGCTTCTACTTTGCCCAGCAATGAAGTCGATCGCATGGTGAAGGAAGCCGAATCGAATGCTTCTGCTGACAAAGAGCGTCGCGAAAGGATCGATCGCAAAAACCAAGCTGATTCTCAAGCCTATCAAATCGAGAAGCAGTTGGCAGAATTGGGCGATAAAGTTCCCGCTGATGACAAAACTAAGATTGAAGGGTTGCTTAAAGACTTGCGATCCGCGATCGAGAGTGAAGATGACGATCGCATCAAGACACTGACAACAGAGTTGCAGCAAGCATTCTACGCTGTCAGCAGCAACCTGTACCAGCAAGCAGGCGGCCCAACTGACGGCCCCGGCGGCCCCGGCGGCTATGGAGACGGCGGCCCCACTGGCGGCGGCGACGACGTGATTGACGCCGACTTCACAGAAGGCAACAAATAACAGGCTAAATTAAAAGCCCCCAGCTAGAAGCAAGAAACCCGGTTTTGAACAGAAACCGGGTTTCTGTTCATGCAAAAACAAACCAAAGTCGATCGACTAAAATTACTAAAAATCTTGCTTGAGGCATAGAGACAAAACTAGAATATGCTTCAACAAATATCATAAACTATAGCAATCCTAAATGATTTGTGTAATTCTTGTAGGGGCAAACCCCCCGTGGTTGCCCCGCCTTAGCTGGGCTAGGCACTCTTAGCACTACCCCTACATATTTTTACAACTTATTTAGGATTGCTATAGCAGTAATATCGCAATCGAGAGCAATTAAATGTCACGTTCTCCTATACAAAATTCCTCCCCAAATACTCCCAGCCAATCTCATGTTGCATCCTTGCGCCGACTCCGCCGGATCAGCCATTTACTAGACAACGCAATTCCCATTCCCGGCACAAAATACCGCATCGGACTCGATCCGATACTGGGACTTATACCGGGCGGCGGCGATTTAATCAGTTCAATTTTTGCAGGCTATGTTGTCTTCAAATCCGCTCAAATGGGAGTGCCTCAAGAGACTTTAGTAAAAATGGCAGCTAATATCGTATTTGATACAGTTGCTGGTACTGTACCGGTAGCCGGAGATTTGTTAGATGTTGCTTGGAAAGCTAATGTCAAAAATATAGAATTGCTGGATGCTCATTTAGGTTCCCCTGAACAAGGCAAAAAAGCCGATTGGCTATTTGTGGCGGCGCTGTTATTGGGTTTAATTTTAATTGTCGGAGGTGTTATTTTCTTGAGTGTGATGCTTTTTGGGTTGCTATTTCAATTAATTACAGGGCGTTAAATTGGGTTTAACGCTCCAGATAAATTCCTCTCTTTATGTCATTCATAGTGATAGCATATAATCGGGAAGCTTCTCCTTGAAACTCCTTTTTGAGGATGATTGCGAACCGAAACACAACATCTGGCTTTAATTATCCATAGGGTGCGTTGCTTTTTTTGATGCCTTACTAAAGAGCAAATATTTCACATATCCGTAGATTACAAACAGGGCGATTGGAAAAAAAACAAACTGTTTTTTCGCAGCAATACTTAATAATAAGAGGAGTATTAGCTACAAAAAAACAGTGACTGCAATCAATGTTCAATAAATAAATACTAAAGTGTGTCTGGGTTTAAAAATTCAACCAACCCCTACTAATAAAAGTTCTGATCCTCTTACCAAGAAGAGATATGTGGCAGAAATCTGAGATATTGCAGCATTCTCAACAACAGGCAAGATGCCTGTTCCACAAGAGAATTCACTCTGGATATTAAAAAATATATCTTAAGGGGATTGACAAAATTTATTAAATACATATTTAATAATCAATTTTCTTTGAAACTAGGAATTGACCAGGAATTTCAAAGGTGGTACCCGCCACGTGATGTATCTCGCGCAAATCAATCCAAAATCGAAAATCCTTGCGTCCCCCGCATTTATCCGTCGGGTCGCCTCTAAAATCTAAAATCTAAAATCTAAAATCTAAAATCGATTGACCCGATCGCCCTTGAGTCCGATATAGTGATATAATCCAGACTATAATATCAAATTGATATAAATGCTTGAATTATCAGCACTTGGACTGCTACAGTTGCAACCCCTGCACGGCTATCGGCTAAAGCAAAAACTGGAGCTGTTTATGAGCAGTTGCATCAGCGTCAACTATGGAGCGATTTACCCGCTGCTGAAGCGCTTGGAAGAGCGAGGGGAGATTTCGGTAATAGCCGAAGAAGCCGGAGATGCGGGCTGTCCGCGCAAAATCTACGGAATTACCCCCAAAGGGCGCGAACTGTGGCGGCAAAAAATGCTCGAACACCCTCAAGAAAGCTGGGTTAACAGTGGTTCCCGGTTCCAAATCAAGTTTTTCTTTTTTGGCGACTTAGAACCGGCAGAACGGCTGAAGCTATTGGAACACCGCTTGCGAGCCTGTTACACCAGGCAAGACTACATCGAAAGCCTCAAGAGCGAATATCCACTAACCGACGACTATCAATTCGCTTCTCGCGATCGCTGCAAGTCAGTGCTGGCCTCAGAGATTGAGTGGTTAACCGAGCAACTAGCCAAGGAAAAAAGCGCGATCGCCCGAGTGCGTGACTCCCCAACCTCCGCTGAATCCGCTGAATCCAAGGGAAAATCCTTCCAACTCACCCACTCAGGTGACTCGTAAGAAGGATGTGCAATCATTCCTGCCATCGTAACTTTTGAGAAATAACAAGAAGCTTTCCTAAAAATAATCACCCCTAGGCTTGGCTAACTGTGATGAGACTAAAGCCCTGCACATACCCCAACCCCATTAAAAAGAGACTTTCCCGATTCCATCCTGTTTAAAATCCCTTGTCATTATTCCCCCTTGTTGGAGGGGAACGCCGGAGAATCAAAGATTTCGCCCAAGTCTCAGTCAGAAGTTAAAAAAAATCTAAGTGGTGCTGCCCATGAGTTATTCTAAATCCCCAGAATCCGTCGTTGAAACAGAAGAGCAAAAACCTGCCACACCCGAACTGCACCCAACCGATGCAGACAGCGATCTACCAGAGGATTTTCCCGCCGTTGTCGATCGCCCGGAACCTGTTGCTAAACCACGATCGCGCTGGCCCCTAATTGCCGCGCTCGCGATCGCCACAGGCGCAGCAGGTTTCGGCTGGTACTCGTGGCAATCAGGCCAGACTCGCGCACCGCAACAGGCAGCCGCCGCCCAACCCCCAGGCATACCAGTCAAGATCGCAGCCGTACAAACCAGCTCAGTCGAAGATGCTTCCGAATTTGTTAGCAGCTTAGAAGCCAAGCGTTCGGTACAAATCAAACCCGAAGCAGAAGGGCTAGTCACGGAGATTTTTGTCAAAGCCGGCGACTTCATAAATCAAGGGCAAGCCATCGCCCGCATGAAAAGCGACAGCGCCCAAGCGGACTTGAGGCAATCCCAAGCCAACCTGATCCGCGCTCAATCCCACTTAGCCGAATTGCAAGCAGGAGCCAGGCCCGAAGAAATCGCCCAAGCTCAAGCCCAAGTCGCCCAAGCCCAAGCCAACCTCGCCCAACTGCGATCGGGCTCTCGGCCAGAAGAAATTGGTCAAGCCCAAGCCCGCGTTAGCCAAGCTGAAGCCGACCTCGCCGACGCCGAAACAGGTAGCCTCTTAGAAGAAATCGCCCAAGCAAGAGCGCAAATAGAAGCAAGCACAGCCGAAGCAAAGTTAGCCAGCCAGCAACTTGCCAGATATCAGGCCTTGGCAAAAGAAGGCGCAGAATCCGCGAACACTCTTGAGCAATACACCCAAAAAGAAGGCAGCGCCAAAGCCAATCTCCGAGAAGCTCAAAGGCGGTTTGAGCAGCGACAAAAGAACAGACAAGCCGAGATCGAGCGTCGCACAGCAGCCTTGCAACAGCAGCGGCAAGCTTTGCGACAATTGCAAAACGGTTCGCGCCCAGAGGAAATAGCTGCATCCGAAGCAGAAGTCGCACAAGCCAAGAGTAGATTAGCCCAGTTAGCCAACGGCACCCGCCAAGAACAGCTCGATCAAGCTGAAGCGCAAGTTGCCCAGGCCGCGGCTCAAGTGCGCGGCTTTGAAGTACAACTACAAGAAACTGCGGTCATCGCCCCCTTCGCAGGAGTCATCGGCGACATACCAGTGAAAGTAGGTGATTACTTGCAAAAAGGCAACGCTATCGCCACCCTGACAGAGAACCAATTGCTAGACTTGCGGTTATCAATTCCTTTGGAACGGATGCCTCAATTACGCTTAGGGTTGCCAGTACAAATGCTCGATGCTCAAGGTAAGGCGATCGCGATCGGTCAAATCAGTTTTATCTCCCCCAACGTCAGCGCCAATTCCCAAACAATTTTAGCTAAAGCCACCTTTCCCAACCCCACCGGCGAACTACTTAATCTCCAGTTTGTAAAAGCTAAAGTCATCTGGAAACAGAACCCCGGAATTTTAGTTCCAGTAACAGCAGTTACTCGTTTAGGGGGGGAAACTTTTGTCTTCACAGCTCAACAGCCGGAACAGCCAAAACCTGGAATGCCACCTTTAGTAGCGCGGCAAAAGCCCGTGAAATTGGGAGCCATTCAGGGGAATAATTATCAAGTTATCGAAGGTTTGAAAGCCGGCGAAAAAATTGTTACCGCAGGCATCCTTAACCTGACAGACGGCGCTCCCATTATGGCTCAAGAGGAAGGGAAAGGAGCAGGGGAAAAATTACCATTAGCAAGCCAAAAATAAGGTAGGTTGTTGCGCTTTAGCGCTCTTAATAGGTAAATTAAGAGCGCTAAAGGGCAACTACGTACCTTACGTGAAACTACTTGATTGCTCCGCTCTAAAAAAGGGGGCTATTTTAATTTTTGACGCAAGTGCAATTAGGAATTAGCAATTATCAACTAACAACTACCCATTACCCAAATAATGTTTGCAGATTTCTTTATTAAACGACCAGTCTTTGCTAGCGTCTGCGCCTTAATTATTGTTTTGGTAGGCGCAATAAGCATTCCCACATTGCCGATCGAACGCTTCCCCGACATCAGCCCCACCCAAATCAACGTCACAGCCAACTATAGCGGTGCCAATGCTGAAGTTGTCGAAAATGCGGTAACAAACATCCTAGAAAGGCAAATCAACGGCATTGAAGGACTGAAATATCTAACTTCCAGTAGCACTAACAGTGGAACTAGCACCATTACAGCCACCTTTGATACTTCCCGCGACAAAGATATCGCCGCCGTCGATGTGCAGAATCGAGTTGCAGTCGCTCAGCCACAACTCCCCGATGCCGTACAACGCACAGGAGTTACAGTTACAAAACAATCTAACAGCCTACTGCTGGCTATAGGATTATTTACCGAAAATAAAGAATACGATACCATATTTTTAAGCAACTACGCCGACCTCTATTTAGCAGACACTTTAAAGAGAGTAAAAGGCGTGGGCGACGTGCGAATTTTTGGGGAAAGACGCTATGCTATGCGCCTGTGGATCGATCCCAATAAATTAGCGGCTCGTAATCTAACAATGCAAGATGTAACAAGAGCAATTAACGAACAAAACTTGCAAGTTGGAGTAGGAAGAATTGGTCAAGAACCCGCCCCAGAAGGGCAAATGTATCAGATTGATTTGAGTGCAGAAAGTCGTCTCAAAAGCCCCACAGAATTTGAAGACCTAGTTATTAAAAGCGAAGCAAATGGAACTTTAGTTAAGTTAAAAGATGTCGGTAGAGCAGAATTAGGAGCAGAAAATTATAACTCTTTTCTGCGATTTCGAGGGAATGACGCGGTGGGTTTAGGGATTTACCAATTACCCGGAAGTAATGCTCTAAATGTTGCCCAAGCCGTCAAAGCAGAAATGGAGAAATTAGCGAAAAACTTCCCTCCGGGGGTGATACATAGAACCGCACTAGATACGACTCAATTTGTCCAAGAGTCAATGGCAGAAGTAGTCAAAACTCTGTTTGAAGCAGTCTTGCTAGTGGTGATAGTTATTTTTGTTTTCCTGCAAGATTGGCGCACTACGATTATTCCCACCCTCACAATACCCATTTCCTTGATTGGGACATTTGCTTTTATCAAAGCATTCGGATTTACGATTAACAGTTTGTCTCTATTTGGTCTTACCTTAGCAACAGGTTTAGTGGTTGATGACGCTATCATCGTAGTCGAAAATATTGACCGTCTAGTCCGCCAAGGTATGAATGCCCGCCAAGCAGCTTCCGAGTCAATGCGGGAACTTTTTAGTGCTGTAATTGCCACTTCCTTAGTATTGATGGCCGTGTTCGTACCCGTGGCATTTTTCCCTGGGACAACGGGAGCACTCTATAAACAATTTGCCCTGACAATTGCTTTTTCAGTGCTGCTTTCTACCTTTATGGCGGTTACTCTTACTCCCTCACTTGCCGCTATATTACTGCGCCCAGGTAAGAAGTTTGGCGGCCCGTTGGGTTGGGTTTTTAACCGGATTAATATTTTTCTTGATTGGATGCAAAAGAAATATAGAGACTCCTTAATATTCTTAACACGATTTAAAACCCTTGTTACCCTGTTGTTTATTGCTTCTCTGGGATTCACCGCTTGGCTTTATTTAGCAGTACCAACAGCATTTATCCCAGAGGAAGACCAGGGCTATTTTCTGACAATTATTCAAGGGCCTCAAGGCGTTTCGCTGCAATACACCCAGCAGGTGATGGATGGAGTTGAACAAGAAATCCTCAATGTTCCTGAAGTGGTGGGTACTTTTTCGGTAGGTGGCTTTGGTTTTAGTGGTAATAGTTCCAACCAGGGGATTATATTTACTACCCTTAAACCCTGGAAAGAAAGGAAAGGTGAAGCTCAAACCGTACAAGCGATTATTGGTAAATTGCAGGGTAAGTTTTTCGCGATTCCAGAAGCGAGAATTTTCCCGGTGAATCCGCCGGCTATTCAAGGTTTAGGTCAATTTGGCGGCTTCCAATTTCAATTGCAAGACCGCAAAGGGAACAGCGGTTTAGATTCTCTAGTTCAGGCGATGGGCGGGATTTTAAAGCAGGCGAATCAGACGCCCGGATTGCAGGCGGTATTTAGTACGTTTGCTGCGAATACGCCTCAGTTACTTGTGGAAGTTGACCGCAATCGAGCTAAGGCTCTAGATATTCCGATTAATGATGTTTTCAGTACGTTACAAACGGCTCTTGGTTCTCAGTATGTGAATGATTTTAATCTGCAGCAGCGCAATTATCGGGTGTATGTTCAGGCGGATAAACAGTTTCGTGATAACCCTGAAGATATTGGGAAATTGTATGTCCGCTCTGGAAAAAATGAAATGATTTCTTTGAGCAATTTGGTGAAAATAACTCCGGTGGTGGGAGCGCAAACTGTTAACCACTACAATTTATATAGGTCAATTGAAATTAGTGGCTCCCCGGCTCCGGGATCGAGTTCTGGACAGGCGATAAAATTGATGGAAAAGGTGTCGGCTGAAGTTTTGCCGTCGGGTTTTGGATATGAATGGTCGGGGAGTTCTTTAGAAGAAATTGAGTCTGGGGGTCAAGCACCAATTATTTTTGGTTTGGGACTGATTTTTGTGTTCTTGGTTTTGGCGGCTCAGTACGAAAATTATGTCGATCCTTTCATTATTTTGCTATCGGTTCCTCTGGCGATTTTAGGTGCACTTTTAGCTCAGTCGTTGCGGGGGTTGGCGAATGATGTTTATTGCCAGATTGGTTTGGTGATGTTGATTGGATTGGCAAGTAAAAATGCGATTTTAATTGTGGAGTTTGCTAACCAGTTGCGGGAGCAGGGATATTCAATTACTAAGGCAGCAGTTGAGGCTTCTCAAGAGCGTTTACGACCGATTTTGATGACTTCTCTATCATTTATTTTGGGGATTGCTCCCCTAATTAACCCGGAAGGTGCGGGGGCTGCAAGTCGTAGATCGCTAGGGAATGCGATCGCGGGGGGGATGGTTGTTTCTACTTTCTTGAGTTTGTTTATGGTGCCGGTGCTGTATGTGGTCATTGTCTCGACTCGCGATCGCTTTCGGAAGCGCGATCGATTAACAAATCTACCCGGTGATGGTACAACTTTGAACGGCAAAACGACTCCAGGCGAGGAGGTTGAACGCGATAAAGTATCGCCGCTGTAGTGGGTAATTAGTTCCTTTAACTATCCGGTTAGTGGTTATTGTTGCAAAATATCCGACTATCTGTGCCACGGGCTTTTTGATTGTTGCGACGCTGTGCGGTAACTCTCGGAGAAGATTTTTTGTACAGGTAGCGATCGCCCCCCATCGTGCAATAATGATATGACTTGCACAAAAGCTCTATTAGTAGGTAAATCTTGCCTACCTTACCGCTACATATAGCGTCTCAACTGTCAACCCGTGCTAGTTATCAATTAAACCGGCTGTTGCACTACACAAATTTTTTCTAATGGCTGAAGTCCCCCTAAATCCCGCAGAACTTGCAGAAGCCCTCAACGGCTTTACCGATATCAATTTCCAATTGCCAGACCCCGAAGACGAACAAATACCAGACTTTGATTTTGACAATCAGGTTGACAATGCCTGGAAAGTGTGCGATCGCTTCGACTTGCAAACCGACATCTGGCGGGGACGCATTCTCCGAACAGTCCGAGACAGAGAAAAAAAAGGCGGCGAAGGACGCGGTACAGGGTTTTTGAACTGGCTCAAAGAAAGAGAAATTGGCAAAAGTCAAGCCTATTCTTTGATAGAATTAGCTAATAGTGCCGACACTCTGATTCAGCAAGGAGATTTAGACCCAGATTCCATTAGAAACTTCAGCAAAAGAGCCTTTGTAGAAACAGCCAAAGCATCTCCCGAAGTCCAGCAAATGGTAACAGATGCCGCAGCAAATGGCGATCGCATCACCCGCCGCGAAGTCAAACAACTCTCCGACGAATGGATGGCAATGAACTCAGATTTATTGCCAGAAGAAGTCAAAGAAAAAGCATCTACAGGTTCTCTACCTTCCCGCTACCTCGCTCCTTTAGTGAAAGAAATGGAGAAACTCTCTCCATCTCACCAAAGCGAAATTCAAAAAGAAGTAGCAGAAAATCCCGACGTAGATACTGTTAAACAGCTAACATCCGACGCCAAGAACTTATCAAAATATCTCGACGCCGCCGCCCAAGTGCAAGCTCTCAATCAGTCTCACTTAGATATGGAAATGGCCTTAGAAGAATCTTTGCGAGTAGGCTGTTTGGGAACCACCGCCGACGTTGTAAAACAAGCCGCACAGCTAGAACAAGCAGTAGTCAAACTCTACACCATTTGGAAACGCTTAGGCAGTTTGGCAGATAGATTGTACGTGGATACAGGAGCAAGCACACCCAATTTGCGGTTGCTTTTGGGATGCTTGGACAGTCTTTCGGGAGAAAAGATTGAAGTGGATTTCGGAGACGGAGAACGCTCTATTCGCTTGCAAATTTTCAGCGAATAGCTCAACTTTGACCGCAGATAAAAGCCAACATCACGGCTCATTATCTGCGTCGATTCCTGTTCATCTGCGGTTAAAATTTTTGATTTTTTCCAAAGATATCGGGGATGCAAATAACGCCGATATTTGGTAACTACTTCTTTCCCCAACAGCACTACGCTAATCCAAAAACAAACTTCCGCCCCAACAGCCAGAACGAAAGATAAAGTAGTTTTTTGGGTAATGTCCAGCCCCAGGAAGGGCACAACAAATAAGACTGCCAGCCAGGGCAGAAAAGATAGGACAAATAAGAACAAACCGAGCTTTTGCATAGATTCACATAATACAGCTTTGATCTGCCCTTTATCTGTTAGTCCGCTTAAAGTGGACTTCGTTTGTATAGTAGCGATTTCAATCGCCTCCTTCACTACAAACTCACCTCTGGAACCAATGTCAGCAACAGGCTTTCCGGCCTGTTCCACAAGAACATTTAGTATTGGTGGAACAAGCATCTTGCCTGTTCTTGAGAATGGTTCAACCTCTGACTACAAACTTAATTGCCAAGCATTTCCAACTCAATTCTTAATCCCCGTTGCCGCAATCCCTCGAATAAACTGTCGCTGACCGGCCAAAAACAGCAACACCACCGGCACTGTTCCAATTACCACCGCCGCCATCAACAACTGCCAACTGCTAGTAAACTGTTCCTGAAATTCGGCCAGAACCAACTGCACAGTCCGCAACTGGGGCCGCGTCGTAAACACCAGCGGCTTAAACAAATCGTTCCACTCCCCGATAAACGTAAACAAAAACAGCGTCACCAAAGCAGGGCGGGCTAAAGGTAACATCACCTGCCACAAAACCTGCCAGCGGTTAGCCCCATCCAGCATTGCCGCCTCCTCTAACTCCGCGGGAATTGTCATAAAATACTGGCGCAGCAGAAAAATCCCAAAACCGTTAGCCGCCGTCGGCAAAATCAGCGCCCCGTAAGTATTCAGCAGATGGCCCCACTTCAAAACCAAGAAAATCGGAATCACCAAAAGCTGAAACGGAATTACCAGCGTCGCCAAAACCCCCAACACAATCGCCTGTCGCCCGCGAAACTTCAGCCTGGCCAAGGCGTAACCGGCCAAAGCAGAAGTTACAACCTGAAAACCCGTCACTGCGATCGCCACTAGAGTAGAATTAAGGAATGCCAACAAAAAATTGCCCCGTCGCCAAGCCTCCTGATAGTTTGCAAAAGTCAGGCCTGCAGCCTTGACACCGACACCAGATGGTGATAATGAAACCCAAAATACAGCAGCCAGTGGCAGCAGCACCAGCGCAGCACCCGCCAGCAACAAAATAAAACTCAGCAGTTCCAGCGCATGAGACCTGTCAAAGGATTTACCCATAAATTTGTGAATTAACCTAAAATAATAAGCCTGTGACGTTCTCCAACCCGATCGCATCCCCGATTCCCATACAACAACATAATAGTCGTAGAAGGAAAGAAGGAGTACCTAGGGAGGAAGTTGTGATTAGGATATAATGTTATAGATAGAGTTGGTACTGTAAAACCCTGAAAGGTGGAGACATAGACCGTATTTCTATCATCTATTTCCGGGCAAAAGATCGACTAACGACTAATTCAAGTAATTAGTAAATAGATAGCATTCTAGCGATAGTCTTTCTGGAGTGTTCGACGGCAAAAGTCCGGCAAACACGCACGCTTGACGCCAGTTTTTCCCGGAACGTCAAAGAAAAGTTCTTTGTCGAAAGCATCCTCAGCTATAATCTGTGATTTAGATGGGGTGCGTTCAAAATAGGTAAAGTGTACTGTCACTGACCCCCCATTTTAAAGGGGTTTCCCAACATCCCGCAAGCTTATATAAGGAGACTACATATCTATGCCCCAGCTTGAGGCCAGCCCAACAATTGACTTTCAAACCGAAACTTACAAAGATGCTTACAGCCGCATCAACGCCATTGTGATTGAAGGCGAACAAGAAGCTCACGATAATTACCTGACACTGGCCGAACTGTTGGCGGACAAAAAAGCAGAGTTAGTTGGCTTGTCCAAGATGGAGAACCGCCACATGAAAGGCTTCCAAGCTTGTGGCAGGAATCTTAAAGTCACGCCCGACATGGCATTTGCCAAGCAGTTCTTTTCGGAATTGCACAGAAACTTCCAAACGGCAGCGGCCGAAGGTCAGATTGTAACTTGCTTGTTGATTCAATCGCTAATTATCGAGTGTTTTGCGATCGCAGCTTACAACATCTACATCCCCGTCGCCGATGACTTTGCTCGCAAAATCACCGAAGGCGTCGTCAAAGAAGAATACAGCCACCTCAACTTTGGGGAAGTCTGGCTGCAGGCTCACTTTGAGGAATCCAAAGCCGAACTCGAAGCTGCCAACCGCCAAAACCTGCCCATCATCTGGAGACTGCTAAACTCTGTCGCAGACGATGCCCGCGTCTTGGGAATGGAAAAAGACGCTTTAATCGAAGACTTTATGATTGCCTACGGCGAAGCCCTAGGCAACATAGGCTTTAACAACCGCGATATCATGCGGATGTCAGCACAAGGCCTCGCAGCCTAGTTAACTTGGAAATAAGGAATGGGAAAAAAATTAAAAATTAAAAATTAAAAATGGGATAACTCATTTTAAAATATAAATTTTTAATCTTCCCATCTTCCATCTTCCATCTTCCATCTTCCACCTTCCATCTTCCTTCATTTGACAACTTAATGTTTGGTCTAATCGGTCACTTAACCAGCTTAGAACACGCCCAATCAGTAGCTAACGAGCTGGGCTATCCAGAATATGCCGATCAAGGTCTCGATTTTTGGTGCAGCGCACCGCCCCAAATAGTTGATCAGATCACGGTAACAAGCATCACTGGACAAAAAATAGAAGGTCGCTATGTCGAGTCCTGTTTTTTGCCAGAAATGCTAGCAACTCGCCGGATTAAAGCAGCTACTCGCAAAATCCTTAATGCGATGGCACACGCTCAAAAAAACGGGATTAACATCACTGCTTTGGGCGGCTTTTCTTCGATCATTTTTGAGACTTTCAACTTGCAGCAAATTAAGCAAATTCGCAATCTCAAGTTGGAGTTTGAACGCTTCACCACTGGTAACACTCACACAGCTTACATCCTCTGCCGCCAAGTAGAAGAAGCAGCCCCTAAATTGGGGATTGAACTTTCAAAAGCCACGGTAGCGGTTTGTGGTGCTACTGGCGATATTGGCAGTGCTGTGTGTCGCTGGCTCAATGTTAAAACAAATGTAGCAGAATTGTTGCTCATCGCCCGCGACAAAGAACGATTGCAAGATTTGCAATCAGAATTGGGTCGAGGGAAAATTATGGACTTGGAAGAAGCCCTGCCCCAAGCGGATATTGTAGTCTGGGTAGCCAGTATGCCCAAGGGAGTAGAAATTGACCCTAAGACATTGAAGCAACCATGTTTATTGATTGACGGTGGCTATCCGAAAAATTTGGCAACTCAGGTTCAGCATCCCGGAATTTACGTACTCAATGGCGGCATTGTGGAGCATTCCCTCGATATTGAGTGGAAAATCATGAAGATTGTCAATATGGATGTGCCGGGCCGACAGTTGTTTGCCTGTTTTGCTGAATCAATGCTGCTGGAATTTGAAAAAATGTATACCAATTTTTCTTGGGGACGGAATCAAATTACTGTGGAAAAGATGGAGCAAATCGGTCATATTTCTGTCAAGCACGGTTTCAGACCTTTATTAATGTCAGTTTGATGTTAAAAGTCAACTGTTAAATTTGAAAATTTAATAGTTGACTTTTTATTTGGCATCAGAATAATATTTTTCGGAGTGCAGCGCTAGCTTCCGGCTCGCGCTATATGATAATGATGATGTGACCAAATTTGATCTCATACAAAATTTAAAATTCAAAACTTCCAAATTTCCTCTCTTTTTCAGCATCCCCTGACAGGGTAGGATCGGGAAATAGTCGATCGACTTTCACCTTAAAACCTTATAGAAATTATCAGCGTGCCAAACCCAGACCGTAAACCCTTACTCTTAGATTTTGAAAAGCCCCTGGCCGAACTCGAAACCCGAATTCACCAGATTCGCGAACTCGCCGCCGAAAACAGCGTCGATGTCACCGACGAAATTCGCAAACTCGAAGCGCGTTCCGCCCAACTGCGACAAGAAATTTTCAGCAGCTTGTCCCCCATGCAGCGGCTGCAACTGGCCCGTCACCCGCGCCGCCCCAGCACCCTCGATTACATTCAGGCAATTAGCGACGAGTGGCTCGAGCTTCACGGCGATCGGCGCGGCGGAGACGACCCGGCCCTCGTCGGCGGAATTGCCCGCATAGACGGGCGTCCCACAGTCATCATCGGCCATCAAAAAGGGCGCGACACAAAAGACAATATCGCCCGCAACTTCGGCATGGCTGCTCCCGGCGGCTACCGCAAAGCCCTGCGCTTGATGGAACACGCCGATCGCTTCTCCATGCCAATTTTCACCTTTATCGACACTCCGGGGGCTTGGGCGGGCTTAGAAGCAGAACAGCTCGGACAGGGAGAGGCGATCGCCTGTAACCTCCGCGAGATGTTTCGCCTCGACGTTCCCATTATTTGCACCGTCATCGGCGAAGGCGGATCCGGCGGCGCATTGGGTATCGGCGTCGGCGAGCGGCTGTTAATGTTAGAACATTCCGTCTACACCGTCGCCACCCCCGAAGCTTGCGCGGCGATTCTCTGGAAAGACTCCGGTAAAGCTAACTTGGCCGCAGAAGCTCTCAAAATCACTTCCTGGGATTTGAAAAACCTCGGCATTCTCGATCAAATAGTACCAGAGCCGATCGGCGGCGCTCACTCGAATCCCCTCAAAGCTGCCTCCATACTCAAACAAGCTTTGTTAGAAAACTTAGCAGAACTAACCCAGCTTACGGGTCAGCAGCGACGCGAACTCCGGTATCAAAAATTTCGCCACATCGGTGTATTCACTGAAATTGCGGCTTGAGCCGATCGATTCAGAGTTATCAGTTATGAGTTAAAAATTCTTAACTTTAAACTCATAACTCACAGCTCATTATTCTGCGGATCTGTCAGCAGTGTTATAATTTCTCAGGTGACACGGCTTAACAGTTCTTAATGTTTATCTCATAATTAACTGTTATCACCCGCAGCAGACAGTTGTCTAATTTGCCGATGAAGGCTGCAACGCTGTAGGGAGTTGCCGAGGGAAAGTATTAGGACATTGAATGAACCATCCAACAACAAAGCAGGCTCTGATTACCGGAGCCAGCAGCGGTATTGGCAAAGCGACGGCTCTAGCGTTCGCCGCCGAAGGCATAAATCTGGCCTTAGTTAGCCGAGAGTCGGAAAACTTAGAAGCCGTTGCCGCAGCGGCCCGAGCAGTCGGAGTGAAAGCAGAAGCTTATCCCTTAGACTTGGCAAAAATTGAGCAAGTGCAAAGCAGCATCAGCGCGATCGCAGCTCAATTGGGTGCCGTAGATATCCTGGTAAACAGCGCTGGCATGGGCTACACCGGCTCCTTGACGGAAACTTCCCTAACCGACTGGCAAAGCGTTCTAGACCTCAATCTGACTAGCGTTTGGCAGTGCATTTTAGGAGTTTTGCCCTCAATGCGCGATCGCCGATCGGGAATCATCATCAACGTTTCCTCGATCGCCGGCACCCAAACCTTCCCCAACTGGGGAGCCTACTGCGTTAGCAAATTTGGTCTCATGGCTTTGTCTAAAACCTTAGCCGCCGAAGAACGGGCTCACGGAATTCGCGTAACAGCAATCTGTCCGGGTTCTGTCAACACTCCTATGTGGGACACAGACACCGTGGACGCCGACTTCGATCGCAGCGCCATGTTAACCCCAGAAATCGTCGCCCAATCAATTCTGCACGCAGTTCAGTTACCAGCGAGTGCAGTAATTGAAGAAATCACGCTCATGTCCAACGCAGGAGTTTTGTGAACTTGAGATTTTAGACTGCTGGATTTTTCTCGAATTCAACAATCTTTGAATCTCTAGCTATAGCGGTTCTCAGATAAATGAGGTATACAGAAACCCTGTAATGTCAAGCTTTCCAGGTCAAAATTCGTACCTCACATTTTTGAGAAAGGCTATATATCCCCCAATCGAAAATCTAAAATCGAAAATCGAAAATCGATTCACCCTCACACCAACTTGTTATGACAATTGCATCTTCCGCCGATTCCAATGGGTCGAACTCTCTCTCGACTGACAGCATGAAACTGTTACAAACCGCAGACAACAACACCCCGCGCATCCCAACTCGACCCGATCGCAATTCCTCCCACGGTCAAGAATCCAGCGTGCCCAAACCATCAGAAGTAGGCATGGAAGAAATGATGGAGGCTGTTCGCACAATGCTGCTGGGAGTAGGAGAAGATCCTGAACGGGAAGGATTGCTCAAAACCCCAAAACGGGTAGCAGAAGCAATGCGGTTTCTCACCAGCGGTTACAGTCAATCCCTAGAAGAACTCCTCAACGGCGCTATCTTTGACGAAGGCCACAACGAAATGGTACTGGTACGAGACATCAGCGTATTCAGTATGTGCGAACACCATATGCTGCCGTTTATGGGTAGAGTTCATGTCGCTTACATTCCCAACCAAAAAGTAGTGGGATTGAGTAAATTAGCCCGAATTGCTGAAATGTACAGCCGCCGATTGCAGGTGCAAGAACGTTTGACACGCCAGATTGCTGAAGCAGTTCAGACAATATTGGAACCGCAGGGAGTAGCTGTAGTAATGGAAGCCAGCCATATGTGCATGACGATGCGGGGTGTGCAAAAACCTGGTGCTTGGACGGTTACGAGTGCCATGTTGGGCGTGTTTCAAGAGGAACAGAAAACTCGCGAAGAATTCCTGAATTTGATCCGCCACCAACCGGCATTCTTTTAGTCATTAGTTATTAGTCATTAGTCATTAGTCATTAGTCATTCACTTTTTTCTTGGTGGCTAGCGATCGAGCAATTTGGTCACTAGCCCCCAGATTCATCCGCAGTCGCAATCTAAAATCTAAAATCTAAAATCTAAAATCGGATGACGATCGACTGATAAACCCATAAAATAGACGGGTGACTCATGACTTGTGACTAAATGAATCCTCCTATCAAATTCGGTACAGATGGCTGGCGCGGCATCATTGCTGACGATTTTACATTCGATCGCGTAGCGTTAGTCGCTCCCTTAGCGGCACAAGTTCTCGCACAAACCGGCAGCAGCGATGGCAGCAGCGGTACCGTAATTGTCGGTTACGACCGCCGATTTCTGGCTGAAGAATTTGCCTTCACAGCGGCTGTTGCCGTCCAAAACGCAGGATTTGACGTGCTGCTGAGCGAATCCTACGCCCCCACTCCAGCTTTCAGTTTAGCTGCCAAACAATTAAATGCTTTGGGTGCGATCGTCCTGACAGCCAGCCACAATCCCGGTGCATATTTAGGGTTAAAAGTCAAGGGCGGATTTGGCGGTTCAGTTTCGCCCGAAGTTACTCAACAGATAGAAGCAAAACTCGAAAATCCGGCGGCAATTTCAGCAACTCCCGGCAAATTGGATAATTTCAATCCTTGGCCAGCTTACTGCAAAACCTTGCGGGAAATGGTAGATATTGAGGCGATTAAAGAAGCGATCGCCAGCGGCAAAATTACAGTATTTGTAGATGTAATGCACGGGGCCGCAGCAGGAGGACTAGCTCAAATTTTAGAAGAAACAGTACATGAAGTCAACAGCGATCGAGATCCGCTGTTTGGTGGCGGTGCACCGGAACCTTTGCCGCGCTACCTGTCGCAGTTATTTCGGGTGATGCGTACTCACCAGCGAAAAAGTTCTGGTTTGTCCATTGGATTTGTATTTGACGGAGATAGCGATCGAATTGCAGCCGTTGACTCTAGCGGCAACTTCCTCAGTTCACAAATCCTAGTTCCCATCTTAATCGAACATTTAGCTTCACGGCGCGGCTGGACCGGGGAAGTCATCAAAACAGTCAGCGGTTCAGACATAATTCCTAAAATTGCCAAGCTGTACGACTTGCCATTATTTGAAACGCCGATCGGTTACAAGTATATAGCCGATCGAATGTTGACCACCCAAGTCTTAGTCGGCGGCGAAGAATCGGGAGGAATTGGCTACGGTACACACATACCCGAACGAGATGCTTTGCTGTCAGCGCTGTACTTATTAGAAGCAGTTGTCAAATCCGGCGAAGACTTAAGCGAAATTTACAGCCGACTGCAACAAGAAACAAGCTTTACTTCAGCGTATGACAGAATAGACTTGCACCTAGCAAACATGGAAGAAAGGTCGCGTTTGCTGTCCCTGCTGCAAAATCAACCCTTAACAGAAATCGCCGGCAAAGCAGTTGTAGATTGCAACAAAGTGGACGGATATAAATTTCGTTTAGCAGACGGAAGTTGGCTGTTAATTCGGTTTAGCGGAACCGAACCAGTGTTGCGGCTGTATTCAGAAGCAGCGACATTGAAAGAAGTCATGAAAAACTTAAACTGGGCGAAAAATTGGGCGCATAATTAATCGGACTTTTCCACCGCAGATCAACGCAGATGAACGCAGATGACTCGATCTCAAATCTCTCTTTCTCTGCGTCCTCTGCGCCCTCTGCGGTAAAAAAATCTTGTTCAGAAATCAAATAGTATGGCGGCTATATCAGGTTATTTTTAGGATACAAGCAAATGGCATACAGCGATTTCAGCCTTGCGAGAGTCAAAAAAGATTTTGGATTAACCTTAGATGAAACTCGCAATTTATTTGCCGACACAAAACCAGTTTCACCATCAGAAATTTTAACAACAATCCTGATTGATTATGTACCGCTAGCAACTTTTATTTCCACAGAAAAAGCTCGTTCAGAATTTTTGATTGCGCCGATATTAGCAGAAGTCCGGCGATTGTTAAACAAACGAGTTTCTCTTTTTTCCGGTAAGGATTTTACTGTCGATCCAGAAAGAGGTTTGCAAGGATTTTGCGATTATATTATTAGCGGTTCTTCAGAACAATTGTTCATCAGTGCTCCGGTTATAACAATTTTTGAGGCAAAAAAGGAAGATATCATTGGGGGTTTGGGTCAATGCGTAGCGGCAATGGTAGCGGCCCAATGTTTCAATCAAAACCAAGACACTGAGGTCGATCGCATTTACGGCGCGGTGACGACTGGGACTAACTGGAAGTTCTTGATTTTAGAGGAAACTACTCTCTATATCGATCCGACAGAATACTATATTAAAGAGGTTGATAAGATTTTGGGAATTTTGTTGCAACCATTTTCCCCATCTTTTGTTAATATGGAGCCATAAGTTTTAAGAGAAATAATGACCGATCGCAAATTGCTAGTTGTCGCTACGGGCAATCCGGGTAAACTCAAGGAAATGCAAGTTTATCTTCAGGATTTGGGATGGAAATTGGATCTCAAACCGGAAGAGTTGGACATCGAGGAAACAGGCGAAACTTTTATTGCTAATGCTTGCTTGAAGGCGTCTGAAGTCGCAAAAGCAACGGGCAAATGGTCGATCGCCGATGATTCTGGTTTAATGGTAGATGCACTCAACGGCCAACCTGGGATTTACTCCGCGCGCTACGGGAAAACCGATGCTGACAGGATATCTCGACTTCTCAAAGAATTGGGAAGCGAACAAAACCGGGAAGCACAATTTGTTTGCGCGATCGCGATCGCCCGTCCCGACGGTACAATTGCCCTGCAAGTAGAAGGAATTTGCCGAGGCGAAATCCTGCACACTCCTCGCGGTACGGGAGGTTTCGGATATGACCCCATTTTCTACGTACCCGCACAGCAACAGACTTTTGCCGAAATGACACCGGATATCAAGCGATCGCACTCTCACCGCGGCCGAGCCTTCCACGCTCTCATACCACAAATGGCGAACCTTGTCAACCCCTAACGAGTAAAAAAGCCAAAACCGGGGGGAACTGTGGCATTGGATATTGACACTTAGGTATCAGAACTAAACAGGAAATAGGTTTTTCCTGGGCAAAGACCAGTTACCAAAGACCAATGCCCAATGCTCAATGCCCCAGTATCTTAGATAGCCTCCAAGTTCTTTTCTCCAGTCCGAATCCGAATAATTTGTTCTACAGGAGAGATGAAAATCTTGCCGTCGCCAATCTCGCCCGTGCGGGAAGCCGCGATAATTTTATCAACCACCATGTCAACCTGATCGTTTTCCACAACAATCTCGACCTTGAGCTTTTGCAAGAACTCAACGGTGTACTCAGAACCGCGATAGCGTTCTGTCATGCCCTTCTGACGGCCAAAACCTCTAACTTCAGAAACAGTCATCCCCACAATACCAGCATTGACGAGTGCGATTTTCACTTCGTCTAGTTTAAAGGGGCGAATAATAGCTTCAACCTTTTTCAAGTTTTTCACTCCTAACAGTTAGTACCTTCGTTATATTACTTAAATCGCGTGACATCTTTTAATATCACTGCTAGTATTAAGTATTTTGTAAAATATACTACCTTATTTTGTACTCGCGATGAGAGGCACGCCAATCTTTAACAATATTCTCCCATTGGCCCGAGGCGCGGGCTCTCCGCTCCGATAGATCGCGGTAGAGTGAAAAAGACCCAAGCCCTCCGCCACGGATCTGCTAAAACAGAAAAAGAACCCAGGAGACAGGAGTTTTCCGAGTTTCCGCTTTGCTATGTCAGATTTGCACATATTGCTGAAAACTATAATTGCCAGAGGCGGTCAGTTAAACTATTCTTATGCACCCAGCCAGCCCTCCCCCTGACCGCAGCGGGCTTGATGCCCTACTGAGAAATCGCCCCTTCCTCGCCTTGTGGACGGGCCAGTTATTGGCCCAAGTGGCGGATAAAATCTTTTACGTATTGCTGATTATTCTGCTGAAAACCGGCGACTACCGACCCTGGCCGGTTTCTTGGCAACATTCGGAAAATTCTATGCTGTCAGCGGTGATGATCGCCTACACCGTGCCAGCGATCGTCTTTGGTTCCGTAGCCGGTATCGTGGTAGACCGCTTTTCCAAAAAGCAAATGCTGGTCGCCTGCAACGTGATTCGAGCCGGGTTGATTGTAGCTTTGCCGTTTTTGCCCAAAGCTTTTGTGGTTTTGTTGACAATGACGTTTTTAATCTCTACCGTAACGCAATTTTTTGCTCCTGCAGAAGCGGCCGCCGTCCCCCTGGCTGTGGGGCGAGAGGGACTGATGTCGGCAAATGCTCTGTTCGCCTCGTCCACAATGGGCGGGATCATTATTGGGATGACGATCGGCGAACCGCTGTTTAGTTGGGTCAAACACAGCTTCGGATCAGCTTCTCAAGAGTTTTTGCTGGGCGGGTTGTACCTGATATCAGCAGGTTTGATCTATGCCATGCAGATCAAAGAAGGTCATGTCGGCAGCAGTGGCAAAAACGTCCATCCTTGGCAAGACCTCAAGGAAGGTTTGCGGTATGTGAAACACAATCACCTTGTCAGCAACGCGATGGTGCAGTTGACCATTTTGTATTCCGTGTTTGCGGCGCTTCAGGTGCTGGCGATCGCGCTTTCAGGCAAAATAGGTCTCAAAGAAACTCAATTTGGCTTTTTACTCGCTGCAGCGGGAATTGGAATGGTCTTCGGCGCAGCCTTTTTGGGACATTGGGGTCATCGAATGCACCACAAACCTCTGCCTTTAATCGGTTTCTTGATGATGGGTTTTGTATTAGCAATGTTTGCCTTTGCCAGACACCTTTGGGTGGGATTCGGATTGAGCGCTCTGTTCGGTTTTGGTGCTTCCTTAATTAACGGCCCGATGCAGGCTCTGATTCAAGAAAAAACTCCCGAATCTATGCGGGGTAAAGTCTTTGGATTTGAAAACAATGCGATTAATATTGCTCTGAGCCTGCCTTTAGCACTGACTGGCCCGCTAACGGATGCTGTCAGTAATGCCGTCGGCGACGATGACTTGGGCTTGCGGATCGTGTTGCTGGGTTTGGGCTTTTTGGTCTCGGTGATGGGCATGGCAGCTTGGAAACATACTCGCAAAGTCTTGCAGGATGTTCTCTGAACTTTGCCAAGAAGGAAGAAGCAAGAGGGCTTGGTTTTCGCGATCGATCCATAACATAGCAACCGCCCTGATGATTAGGACGTTCTTAATTGCTCAAACGATTAGTTTTTCTTGTCGAATGCCGAATCAAGAATGCTATAGAAGCGTCATATCACGGTAAACCGACATAGAGGCAGCGATTTCCTCTGTGTCTTTCTTCCTCTGCTGTTCCACAATTTATCGCTCGGACACCGCCCGCTCGCCAAACTTTTTGTAAAATATCAGCAGTCAAATTTTCAGAATTTGACTATTGAGATTAAAGTAGTATTATAAAACATCATTAAGATTGTAAACATCAATAGACAATGGTAGTATCATATAGTCAGATGATTAATGCCGATGCTAACGGGTCTTATAATATTTTGAGAAAAGCAATCCCAAATGCGTTTAGCGATGGGATAGGGAGCTGCGTAGTTCAGCCGAGGCGGGTTAATCCGCTTAAAGTAAAAGCGAAAGGGGAGGGACTTCATGCCTCCCACGTCATGTAATATAGCAATCCTCGCATCAGTTGTAAAAATATGTAGGGGTAGTGCTACCCCTACTCCCCGTGCCTACCCCAGCCTGCATCGGTGCAACCGGGCGTGGGGAGATCCCCTACAAGAATTACACAAATCATTTAGGATTGCTATAGATGACTATAGTTTTACAAGCTATAAAAGCTTTCATTAAAAAACATAATTAGTTTAAGGAAGGAAATACTGTGCAACTAAAAACTAAAGTGACAATCAGGCGTGCAACTGGTGGATTTGCTCTGATTGACAGCTTGATCCGCCACGGTGTCAAGCATATTTTTGGTTATCCCGGCGGCGCAATTCTGCCACTTTACGACGAACTCTACCGCGCCGAAGAAACTGGCGCTATCAAACATATTCTGGTGCGCCACGAACAAGGCGCGGCTCACGCGGCTGACGGATACGCCCGCGCTACGGGCAAAGTTGGAGTTTGTTTTGCTACTTCGGGCCCCGGCGCAACTAATTTAGTGACGGGGATTGCGACGGCCCACATGGATTCGATCCCGATGGTAATTATTACCGGTCAGGTGCCCCGTGCGGCGATCGGCACTGATGCGTTTCAGGAAACAGATATTTACGGGATTACCCTGCCAATTGTCAAGCATTCCTATGTAGTACGCGACCCCAGAGATATGGCGCGAATTGTGGCAGAAGCTTTCCACATCGCCAGTACAGGGCGGCCGGGGCCAGTCTTGGTTGATGTACCCAAGGATGTGGGTTTAGAAGAATTTGACTATCTGCCCGTGGAACCCGGATCGGTGAGAATTCCGGGCTACCGCCCGACGGTGAAGGGAAATCCTCGGCAGATTAATCAAGCAATCTATTTGCTGCAGGAAGCAAAGCGTCCTTTGCTGTATGTGGGCGGCGGGGCGATCGCAGCGGGGGCCCACGAGGAAATTAAGGAACTCGCCGAACTTTTCCAATTGCCGGTCACGACAACACTGATGGGCAAAGGTGCCTTTGACGAAAACCATCCTTTGTCGGTGAAAATGCTGGGGATGCACGGCACTGCTTACGCTAATTTTGCCGTTACCGAGTGCGATTTGCTAATTGCTGTCGGGGCGAGGTTTGACGATCGCGTGACGGGCAAATTAGACGAGTTTGCCGCGCGCGCTAAGGTGATTCACATCGATATCGACCCGGCGGAAGTCGGCAAAAATCGCGGCCCTGACGTGCCGATTGTCGGAGATGTCCGCCAAGTTTTGCTCGATTTGCTGCGCCGCTGTCGGGAAACTGGAGTTTCAGGGAAAACCGGACAGACTGCGGAATGGCTGCACAGGATCGATCACTGGAAACAGGACTATCCGTTAGTTGTGCCTCATTACCCAGACATTTTGTCTCCGCAAGAGGTGATTTCCGAGTTGGCTACTCAAGCGCCGGATGCTTACTACACAACAGATGTCGGTCAACATCAAATGTGGTCGGCTCAATTCTTGAACAACGGGCCGCGCCGCTGGATTTCGAGCGCTGGTTTGGGCACGATGGGTTTCGGGGTGCCGGCTGCGATGGGCGCGAAAATGGCGCTACCCAATGAGCAAGTGATTTGTATTGCTGGCGATGCTAGCGTGCAAATGAATATTCAAGAGCTGGGAACACTAACACAATACGGCATTAATGTCAAGATTGTGATTGTAAATAACGGCTGGCAAGGTATGGTACGGCAGTGGCAGCAGGCGTTCTACGGCGAGCGTTATTCCTCGTCGAATATGACCGTGGGGATGCCGGATTTTGTGATGCTGGCTGAAGCTTATGGCGTGAAGGGGATGCTGGTTTCGCAGCCGGAGGAACTCAAAGATGCGATCGCCCAAATGCTCGCTCACGAGGGCCCGGTGCTGATGAACGTGAAGGTGACGAGGGACGAAAACTGCTATCCGATGGTAGTTCCAGGTAAGAGCAACGCTCAAATGGTTGGTTTGCCCGATCGTAGCAAGTTGCAATCTGCGGAGTTGATTTATTGTCCAAGTTGCGGCGCGAAGAATGTTTCGACGAATAAGTTTTGTCCTGAGTGCGGGACAAAAGTTTAACGAGTTTTGAGTGGGGACTTAGGCAGTGCCTATTAGTCTCAACTTAAGGTCAAACGTAGTCATAGACTGCTGTTTATCATCGAGGCCAGATCCCCCCTAGCCCCCCTTAAGAAGGGGGGGACAAGAGTCCGATCAAAGTCAACCCCTACTCCCCTTTTTAAGGGGGATTTAGGGGGATCTGGCCTCGGATAAAAGCGAGAGATATCAAAGGTTTCAGACTTAAGTTGACACGATGAAAGGCAATGCGATGTCCTTACCCGGCTCTGCTGTTTCACGTTTAACACCATATCCGCTGGCATCGCATCGAGAGCTTTAATCTGTAAATCTCTAAGCATATTTTATGAGCCAGTGTCTAAACCCTGATTGCCTATTCCAAAACCCGTCTGGCTATACAAAATTCTGTCAAAAATGCGGCAATAAACTGCTATTGGGCGATCGCTACGGAGCCCAAAAAATTATTGGACAAGGGGGATTTGGGCGCACTTTTCTAGCTATTGACGAGTATAAACCATCAAAACCTTCCTGCGTTATTAAACAATTTTACCCCCAATTTCAAGGCACTTCTAGTATCCAGAAAGCGGCTGAGTTATTTGAGCTTGAAGCAGTCCGCCTAGAACAGTTGGGTAAACATTCTCAAATTCCCGACTTATTAGCATATTTTAGTCAAGATGGACGGCAGTATTTAGTCCAAGAATTCATCGACGGTGAAAATTTAGCCCAAACACTAGAATCTAAGGGATATTTTAGCGAAACGCAGATTCGCGACTTGCTTAATAATTTATTGCCAGTATTAGAGTTCATTCATTCCCGCCAAGTAATTCACCGGGATATCAAGCTAGAAAATATTATTCTCAGACAAGATGGGCAACTGGTTTTAGTTGACTTTGGAGCCGCGAAATATGCGACACAAACGGCTCTAGGGCTAACGGGAACGAGAATCGGGACGGCTGGATATATGGCACCAGAACAAGCCAACGGTAAACCGATTCATGCGAGTGATATTTATAGTCTGGGTGTGACTTGTCTGTGTCTGTTAACTCAGGTTGAACCTATTGATTTATTCGATGATAGCGAGTTTGAGTGGGTGTGGCGAGAACACTTAAAAACATCTGTCAGTTCGGAACTGAGTCAGGTTTTAGATAAAATGATACAACCTGCTCTTAAAAAACGTTATCAATCTGCTACTGAAGTTTTGCAGGATATTGGTACTCAATCACCTCAATTATCAGCTCAAACACCTCCACCGGCATCGCCACCAGACTCGCTTAAATCAGCGCGGGGTGTTGACTATACTCGTCTCCGGGATTTATTAGCAGCAGGAAAGTGGAAAGAGGCGGATCAGGAAACATTCAAAGTGATGTTAAAAGCTGCTAGACGGGAGAAGGAAGGTTGGTTCGATACGAACTCGATCGAGAATTTTCCTGGCGATGATTTGCGGACGATCGACCAGTTGTGGGTAAAATATAGTCAGGGTCGTTTCGGCTTTAGTGTCCAGAAAAAAATCTGGTTAGAAATAGGCGGTAAAGTTGATTATGACACTGAATGCAAGCTAGGCGATCGTGTGGGTTGGCGAAAGAGGAGAAAGGGGAGGAAAGAGTGGTTGAGCTACAATGATTTAACCTTTAATTTGCAAGCACCACGGGGGCACCTCCCGTCGTGTGCGCGTGTGTTTGCGTGGGGGGGAGAAGGATTGGGTTGGGTTGTTGGGGTGTTGGGGTGGTTAGGGTTGGTTGTATGGTTCTCTCTTCTCTCGCATCAAGAGCTGTAAGCTCTAATTTATAGGAATTTCAGCCTTTTTTCAAGTCTTTTTTATCGAATCTTTTTTTACGAAATTATCGATTTTAGTCATTTCATTACGTGCTAATTGGATGGGTTTCACAAAGACACGACTTACCCACTAAGGCCAAAGAAACCGGGTTTTTGGCCTAATCGGTGGGTGACAACGAAAGATTTTCGTAAAAAAACCCGGTTTCTGACCACCCGTGGGTATCAACTAATGCGTTATGCGATTGTCATTGAAAAAACACCGAATAACTATTCAGCTTACGCGGCCAATTTACCCGGATGTGCAGCCACAGGCGCTACCCTTGCGGAAGTACAGCAGCAAATTAAAGAAGCAATAGAATTTCACTTAGAAGGATTGCGAGAGGAAGGTTTACCGATTCCCGAACCAACTAGGCTATGTGAATATGCCGAAGCACGATAATCTCAGAAACCCGGTTTCTTTCTAGATTTCTCGTCACTCAACGCAAAACTCGTAGAAACCGGGTTTCTAGCCCCCATGCTTAAGCCATGAACTTACGCACTAATGCCAAAGAAACCGGGTTTTTTACCTAATCTGTGGGTGACAACGAAAGATTTTCGTAAAAAAACCCGGTTTCTGAGATATAGGAAAATTCGCGGGAGTAACAAATGAATCTTTATTTGGGAATAGATTTCGGCACCACGGGCGCCCGATCGACTGTCATAGACTCCCAGGGTACAATCCATTGCGAGACTGAATATACTTTTGCCAACGCGCAACAGCCGGAATTGCCCTCGGTGTGGCAAAATGCGCTGTGGGCTGTAATTGAGCAAATTCCCCCAGCAATCCGCAATCAGGTAAGGGCGATCGCCCTTGACGGCACATCCTCCACTGTCATGCTGTGCAATACCGACGGTATACCAGTATGCGAGCCGATTTTATACAATGATGCGCGCGGTGCAGCGGTGACAGAGAGGTTGCGGGCGATCGCCCCCGACAACCACACAGTAATAAGCGCTACATCGAGTCTGGCAAAACTCCTGTGGTTGCAGGAGGGCGGGCACGGGGGCACCGCCCCTACATTTTTCCTGCATCAAGCTGACTGGCTGGCCTTTCTGCTGCACGGAAAATTGGGAATTAGCGACTATCACAATGCTTTGAAACTCGGTTTCGATGTTGATACTTTGTGCTATCCGAATTGGCTGATAGAGGGAATTGCGGGCGCTGCAACTCCTGAATTGCCACAAGTTGTCGCACCGGGCACGCCTGTGGGGGAAGTGAGTGCTCAAGTGGGCGATCGCTTCGGTTTTTCCCGCGATTGTATGGTTTGTGCTGGTACAACCGATAGCATTGCCGCATTTTTAGCAAGCGGTGTCAATTTACCAGGGGAAGCAGTAACTTCTCTCGGTTCTACACTAGCAGTCAAACTGTTAAGTCATACCCGCGTAGATGATTCTAGATACGGGATTTACAGCCATAAATTAGGCGATTTGTGGTTAGTTGGAGGTGCTTCTAATACCGGAGGTGCGGTGCTGCGACACTTTTTTACTGATGTTGAGTTGGATAATTATAGCACACAAATTGATCCAGAACAAGAGAGTTTGCTGGATTATTACCCATTGTTGAAAAAGGGCGATCGTTTTCCGATTAACGACCCGAATTTGCCGCCCCGACTCGAACCGCGTCCCACTGATTCAGTGGAATTTCTGCACGGTTTGCTAGAAAGCATAGCGCGGATTGAAGCGCGGGGATATCAATTATTGCAACAATTGGGTGCAACTCCTTTGACAAAAGTTTATACTGCTGGCGGCGGGGCAAAAAATGCGGTTTGGAGTGCGATTAGAAAGCGTTATTTAAAAGTGCCTGTAGTAACGCCAATTCATACTGCTGCTGCTTATGGAAGTGCGTTATTGGCGAAGCATGGAACGCAAATTTAAAGGTGGTAAATTTGGACTGATATCGCTCTCAATTCAAACTAAAATGAGAGGAAGCAAACATTCTGATATATTGTGTTAACTTGTTATCCCTAAAAATTAAGGACAATGGCAAAGCTACCTGATGACATCCTGAACACAATTTTTACCTTGCAGCGGCGGCTAGTGGAAATCCTCAACGAGACAACCGCTACAGAATACATTTTAATGCAGCAGTTTGGCGAGACAGAAGCGACACTCCCCGAACTAGAATCCCTGGATAATATTAAGGAAAGGTTGAGAACCTCTTACAATCGTTTGTACAGGCTTTTGCAGCAGGTGGCAGAATCTCAACCCGCTGCGACTGCGGATACGTTAAACTTTCTGTATGGAACGATAGAAGACGGAGAGGCAATTGTCGATGCCTCAGCAGCAAGCATTCAAGAAATCAAAATGGATTGGAATTTACGATGAATCAACAACCTAGAATCCCCGACGCTGAAACCAGAAAGCGACACGTTGAAAAGATGCGTGAAGTCTGCCGACAGTTGGACGCTTTCAATTTGAAGTTAGATGAAGCGATTGCCATATTTGAAGCTGACAACCGCCGCCAGCGTCGAGAACGTTTGGCGGGTAAATACAGGCGTGTGGAATCTCAGGCAGTCGAATAAGATATGAGATGTGGCATCATTGTTAATAAGTCTTTTATGAACAGACAAGATGCCTGTTCCACAAAGAGTGAATTTTCTCGCTTCACAGGCATCTTGCCTGTTCTTGAGAATGGTGCAAGATGTGAGATAAGATCGATCGAGGGGCGATTCCCTACGGGAGAGTCTTGAATCATTTCTTTTGAGTCCCCTCTGTTCGGACGCAAGGTTGTGTAGTAACGGTTTTAACCGCCGACTCCTATCGGGAGTTTTCAACACTTTTTTATTACACTCGCTGCAACTTAGCTGTTCTCGGATCGATGATTTTTCGACCCAAACCCGAAAACTTAATTGCCAGATTAGTTCTCTCGCCTTCCCCCAAAACATGGGTAATTTCTCCAACTCCAAAAGCATGATGAAAAACCCGATCGCCCGTTTTCCACTCTGCCGATTGAGAATTCCCAGAATTAGCTGCTGAATTATTAGTTTTTCCCTTGGAAACAGCCGTTTTCCCCGCTTTAGTTTTCTTCGCACTTCCCGCCAGCAAATGTGTCGGCAATTCCCCTAAGAATAGCGAAGGGGTGCAGTGTTCCCGGTAGCCTCCCCAGAGGCGGCGTTCGCGAGTGTGGGTGAGAAATAGCAATTCCTGGGCGCGAGTGATGCCCACGTAGCACAAACGGCGTTCTTCTTCGATCGCTTTCGGGTCGTCCAAACTGCGGAAATTCGGGAATAAGCCCTGTTCCATTCCGACTAGAAATACTACGGGAAATTCTAACCCTTTTGCGGAGTGCAGCGTCATTAGCGATACGCGGGAATCTTCTTCCTGCAAGTCATCTAAATCGGATGCTAAAGATGCTTTTGCTAAAAACGATGTCAGCGTCGGTTCTTCGTTTTGTTCTTCAAATTGCAGCACTGCATTGTACAATTCTCTGACGTTTTCTATGCGGTTTTCTGCTTCCTCCGTTCCTTGATTTTTCAAATCTTGAATGTAGCCTGAATCTTCGATAATTCCTTGGACAATTTGCGAAGCGGGCAGGGTTTCAACTTGCGATTGCCAACGACCAATCATTTCGGCAAACTTAATAATAGCTTTTGCCGATCGCCCTGCTAGAGTATTGACAGAAGATTCATCGCTGAGGATTTCCCACAACGGAATGCCCAATTGAGTTGCAGCGTCTTCGATTTTGGAAAATGTGGTATCACCAATGCCGCGACGGGGAGTATTGATGATGCGTTTGAGGCTGACGCTATCGTCGGGATTGGCAAGCGCCCGCAGGTATGCTAGGATATCTTTGATTTCTTTGCGATCGTAAAACTTCAGCCCACCGACAATATTGTAAGGAATGTCTAAACGCATTAACGCTTCTTCAAAGGAGCGAGATTGAGCATTTGTGCGGTAGAGAATCGCAAAGTTACTGCCGTTTTCGTATTCGGAGTTTTGGCGCTTTAAGGAATGAATTTGACCTGCTACAAATTCCGCTTCATCTAATTCGTTGTCGGCGCGCCAGACAACAATCGGAGCTCCCGGTTCGCGAGTCGGGCGCAGAATTTTTTCGATCCGTTCGGTATTGTGTTCTATCAAGTGGTTCGCGACTTGCAGGATGTTTTCGCGCGATCGATAATTTTCCTCTAATTTTACCATCGTCTGAGTTTTCTCGTCAGACAAACCATCTCCAAAATCCTCTTGAAATTCCAGCAATATGGTATAATCTGCCATCCGAAAGCTGTAAATTGATTGATCGACATCGCCCACGACAAAAATCGAGCGGTTTTGCCATTTATCGAAGTTTTTCGGGTCGGCGTTATTTGTCACCAACATCCGAATCAAATCGTATTGAGTGCGGTTGGTATCTTGGTATTCGTCAACTAAAATATGGCAAAACTTTTTATGCCAGTAACTTAATACTTGCTCGTTTTGGCTCAAAAGTTTAACGGGAACGAGGATTAAGTCGTCAAAATCAAGGGCATTGTTGGCTGCTAAAGCGTCTTGATAGCGACTGTAAACATCCGCAATCACCCGACCTCGATAATCCGGTTCTGCTGCTTGGTACTCTTGAGGCGAAAAACCTTTATTTTTAGCGTTGCTGATGATATAGCGGACTTTTCGAGGGTCAAATTTCTTGTCGTCAAGGTTCAGGATTTTGGTGACGATTTGTTTAACGAGACTTTGAGCATCTGACTCGTCAAAAATCGAAAAGTTTTTTTTCCACTGGCGACCTTTTTCGTCTTGATATTTCTCTATGTCGTAGCGGAGAATGCGGCCGCACAAAGAGTGAAAAGTCCCCATCCAAATGTGTTTGGTAATTCTTTGGTAAATTTGCGATCGCAATTTCGTTTGCACATCCGGTGCTAAGTCTACCAAAGGTTTGCCATATTCCGCTTCAGCTTGCTGAGTTGCCAGCAATTTCTCAATTCTTTCTTTCATCTCCCTGGCGGCTTTATTTGTAAATGTCACCGCCAGAATATTTTCGGGATCGACTCGATGGGTGCGAACTAAGTTAGCAACTCGGTAAGTTAGAGCTCTGGTTTTGCCGGAACCAGCGCCCGCTACTACTAACAGCGGCCCGTTATAATGGGCGACTGCTTGGCGCTGAGATGGGTTGAGGTGGCTGAGGAAATCAGTGGTTTGAGTCATAGCTAGAAAGTTAGTTTAATTTTTTAAGGGGTAAATAATACTTGGTATGCGATACCGCGAGTTCTTTTAACCTAATGTGTACCTAGCGCACCCTATATTATAACTAGAATGGTAATTTTTAAAACTTTAAATATTTTTGGAGCCAGCGAGTTGTTTCAGGTAAGGTGCTGGGCGCGCACGCTACACAATAACTAGATAGGTAATTGTTTTTAACGTTTAAATATCCGTGTCAGCCAAATTGCTGCTAATATTCCCAAGCCAATCCAAATGGCAATAATAACAACAGCGGCAGCCCTATTTATCGGTTTCCCTCGATCTATTTCTGCGGCTGCTTTTTCCCGACACTCTGCTAAAACCTGTGGCGGAATCATCTTCAGTACCAGCCAAATTCCCAAGGGTACAATTATCAAATCGTCCAAGTAGCCGAGAATTGGTATGAAATCGGGAATTAAGTCGATCGGGCTAAAAGCATAGGCCACCGTAAGCCCTGCTAAAATTATGGCGTACCAAGGTACTCTCTGGTCTGTACTGGTTAAATAAACCGCGTAAGTCTCTTTTTTTAGTCGGGGGGCAACTTGTTTTAAGCATTGCATATAATGACTAATCACTAATACTTTTTTTAGTTACTAAAAATGTAACAACCCGGATATTTAGCACTTTCAGTGGGAAGGTAAAGTATAGCATCTGTTGTATGTGAGGAGAATCAAGTTTATGAATTCAAATTTGCAACGTGGCGATCGCATTAATTTCCGCAGTCTGGTAACAGCGTTGTGTTTAACCTTAACTCTCGTTAGTTTTGTGAGATTAGATCCGGCGGTGGCTCAAGAACAGCGGATCAGAACGCTGAGTGTTACTGGGCGGGGTGTGGAAGCGATTCCCACAACCCAAACGCAAGTGCGGCTGGGGGTTGAGGTGCAGGGGAAAACGGCTGCCGAGGTGCAGCAGGAAGCGGCGAGGCGATCGTCCGCTGTGGTAGAGTTGCTGCGATCGCGCCAAGTCGAAAAACTCGAAACTGCCGGCATCACCCTCAATCCCATTTATAACTACGACAACAACCAACAGCGCTTGACAGGTTATACGGCGACGAATACCGTCAGTTTTCGGATTAATACTGCATCTGCCGGCACTTTGCTCGACGATGCGGTGAATGCCGGAGCCACACGCATCGACGGCGTGAGTTTTGCCGCCACCGAAAGTGCGATCGAATCTGCTCGAAAACAAGCACTCAAAAAAGCCACTCAAGATGCTCAAGCGCAAGCGGATGCAGTCTTTAGCGCCCTCAACCTGAAGCGGGGAGAGATTCTGGGCATTCAAGTCAACGGTGCGATCGCGCCGCCTCCTATGTATCGGCAATTGGCTGGTGCTCGCATGGCTGCTGCTGACGCTACAACGCCTGTGGTGGGGGGGGAACAGCAGGTAGAAGCTTCTGTGACTTTGCAATTTGGATATTAATAATATAGTTAGGGGTTGAACTGGCCACCTCAGCTTGACCCTAACTATTTCTCGATTTATCAAGCAGCTTTTTCTACAAAAAACTTTAGCCGTTTTAACCACTTCTGCCAGTAGTCTAGAAACGAAATCTCTCCTTCTTCAGGGGGAGAGTTCCTCAATAAATAGACTCTCTGTTAAACCGTAGGCGATCGCATTCCTCATACACAGAAAAGAGTGGACTCTTTTCTCAGATCCACTCTTTGTTAAACTCTCTTAGCCCTAGCTTTAACAAGCTAGAGTTAAGTCCTTACTTTACCTAGTCCTTAATGATTCTCTTGTCATGAATGACCACTTGATCCTTGAGTTTAGGAGTGCCGGAGATGTGAATATCCGTATCCATATTTTCCTCGGTGGATTCGGCTAGATATTGGGCAGATGACTTAAAATCGTGCGCTGCACGTTTAGCAGATTCGGCTGCATTTTGGGCCGATGAGTTAAAACCATGCCCTGCACCTTGAGGAGATGGGGTTGCATTTTGGGCAGAGGACCTAAAATCAGGCACTGGAGGTTTAGCAGATTCGGCTGCATTTTGGGCAGATGATTTAAAATCATGCGCTGCATCTTTAGCAGATTCGGTTGCATTTTGGGCAGATGACTTAACATCCTGCTTAACATCCTGCGCTGCACGTTTAGCAGATTCTGCAGCATTTTGGGCAGATGACTTAACATCCTGCGCTGCAACTTTGGCAGATTCAGCGGCGCTTTGAGCAGATGACTTCATTGATTCCGCTGCACTCTTACCAGATGACTTAAGCGATTCGGCTGCGCTTTTTATAGATGGCTCAACTGCTTTCGCTGTATCTTTTACAGTCGATCTCAGATCCTTAGTTGCCCCCTCAATTTCCTGAGCTACAGCTTTGGCAGAAGGCTTAACTTCATCAGCAGTACTCTTAATAGAATCCGCTGCACTTTGTATAGAAGGCTTGATACCTTCGACTGTCTGCTTGACTGAATCTTTTACTTCTCTAATCGTAGGTTTGACTTCCTCGGATGCGCTCTTGACTGCATCTACTACAGAAGGCTTGGCTTCCTTAACTGTCCGATCGACAGATTCGGCTATACTTTTAATCGAAGGCTTGGTTTCCTCAACAGTCTCCTTGACTGCTTCTGCTGTAGCTTTGATAGATGGTTTAACTTCCTCAGCCGTTTCCTTTACGACTGTCCCTAGGTCTTCTACAGTGTGTGTAATACCGTCTGCTACAGCGTGTGCTGCATCCCCTAAATTATCTACAGCACGGTTAACAGTATCAGCAGTACCTTTACCAATCATAGCGCCAGCAACTGAGCCTGCTACAGCACCAACAATGCCTCCAGAGCGAGCACCGAGTATACCACCGACTGCTGCTCCAGCTATCCTCGCACCAAGGCCTGAGCCTGATGATTGCTCTTCCTTTGATTCTGAATTTTCGTTAGTCTGAGCCTGAAGCTGCGCGTTTTCGCTATTGTCAACATTCTTTTCCTGGAAGTCAGGATTGGCTTCAGGTTGGTTAAAAGGCTGCTTATTATCAGTCATAGATATCCTTGGGTATTACTGTTACATTTACTAGGCTAACTATATACTTCTCAGAAAATCTACTGCCTGAGAACTAGATTTGGACTGTTACTTAAGAAGTAGATTCTTAAAGGTATTGACCGCTAGCGCGGTAGCGGCTCGCAGGGTAAGCTCATCTAATTTGGTATAAATTGTACTTGACAAAAAGGGCAAGATATAAAGGAATATCCTGTCAATAGCGGTTCTTTTTAACTCATTTGAGATATTTTGACGATGGGCAGACAACGAGCGAAAATAACTCATGTATACAGAGTTGTTAAGAGATTAAGTATTGATATGTAAAACTAAGGAAAGTTTATGAAATATCTATTATAATGACAGGTGTAAATGCTTAATAAGTATTGGATTAAAAAGTTGATTGTCGATTATAAATTAACGTTTAAAAAAAATAAAACTATATTTGTTATAAAAAATAATCATAATAAATGATTTAATTAACAGATTTGTTTTGTAGACGTTGCTGATTTACGGTAGGAAAGGCTAAATATGCAAGCCAGAGAAACCAGTATCCACAAAGCTTCGTGATTTTCAACTTATTTTTTTCATACCCTGATTAAGCAAGGCCAGATTTTGGAGTGATCTAACTCACGAGGAGAGCTCTTTGAACAGCAACTTGACCGCTTTAGCCGCCAGAGGCGATCGCACTTACGTGTAATTGGGCAGAAGTTCGATCGCCCCCTAACTTTTAGCGTGACATACGGCACTTTGCCGTATATAATGGATAAATGAGATAAACCGTATTTTGTATGACTAAAACTACTAAATCGGAACCGTCAGCCCGATTGGAGGCTCGTATCAGTCCAGAGATTAAAGCCCTTTGGCAAAAAGCCGCTGACTTAGAAGGACGTACATTAACAGATTTCGTCATCGCCAGCGTTCAAGCAGTCGCTTCCAAAGTTATTGAACAGCACCAAAGACTGAAACTTGACCTTGACGACAGCGAGGCTTTCGTAAATGCCCTCCTGAATCCAACCCAGCCGAATCAAGCTCTCAAAGCAGCAGCCTTGCGCTACAAACAAGTGATGGGCGATGGTACTCACAATTGAACTCTTAGATAGCAGCAGACATCACAGAGAGCTTTTTTGTTGTGGACAAGATAGTTTGGACAACTACATCCGTAAACAAGCTTCTCAGGATCTCAAAAAGAAAGTCGCAATCGTATTCGTTTTAGTGGAGTCTCCAAACACTGATGTGATTGCCTATTATACGCTTTCTGCATACACCATTGAACTCGCAGATTTGAATGAATCTTTTGCAAAAAAGCTGCCCCGCTATCCCCTTCTACCTGCTACATTGCTAGGTCGTTTGGCAGTCGATCGTACTTATCAAGGTCAACATCTCGGCGAGTTGATTCTGATAGATGCTTTGAGAAAAGCACTCTTGGCAACTGCACAAGTTGCATCTCTCGCTGTCATTGCAGAAGCTCTGGATGAGCCAGCAGCCAATTTCTATCAAAAATATGGTTTTCAAAAGTTTAAACAAAACCCGATGAAGCTTTATCTACCAATGAAATCGGTTGAAGAACTTTGTCAAACTTCTAACATTTAGTTGATTTTGTTAAAAACCGATCGCCAATCCCACTCTCCAACCCCGCCACCGCAGACGCGCGATCGCACTTACCTGTAATTGGGCTAAGCTCGATCGCCCCCAACAAACTCAACACAATCCAATTACTACCGGATCAGCGCTCAAAGTACCCGATATCGACTACAGTAAACACAAAATATTATTGGCGGTGATTTGAGTGATTGAGACTTTAGCAACAGGAATCGCAGCAGCCGGTTCGCTGCTAGCATTGGGCGGATTGGGCCTAGAGTTGAACTATCGCCGGACTGGGAGTGCAAATAAACTAGAACTAACAGCCGGAGAATGGCACTTAGCCATCTCCGAACCCAACCGCTATCTTTTAGTCGGGGAAATGGAGTTCCGCAACCTGACACAGCGGTTTGAGATTATGTTGCCGGAAGTGCGGGCACAAGTGAAACTGCTGTCAGACGGAAGTTTGGATGGCGTTACCTCCGAGACAAAGGTGATTCCTTGCCACAAAGACGCAGCAGCCAGAGCAGACGATTACTGGTTCGGCTATATTGTTAAAGCCCAAAAAAACACGAAAATTAAAGTTTCTGTAGACATTCAAGGGCAAGATTTAACCAAATTGCAGTCAGCTTGGGTGCAAGTACATTACGTCACCTACGGCCCGGGCGGCCGCATCCCCAAAGTCCGTAACGTAGTAGTTCCCCTGCAATTTCCCAACTCGGAGACAGTACCTAATGCCCGAAATGTAGGAGTTGCCGAAGTTTTGCCGATTCGCACCCACATCCTGACGGAATTGGACAATCCCGTCGAAATTGTCAAGCGGTACGTGCTGCCACGCGCCCAGAAAGGCGATATTGTCGCCCTCGCAGAGACTCCCTTGGCTTTGATGCAGGGACGCTATCGCCATCCCAGCGAAGTCAAACCCGGATGGGCGGCAAAGCGAGTGTGCTTGTTTTTCTTGCCGATGTCGAGTTTGGCCACGGCTTGCGGGATGCAGACGTTGGTTGATGTAGTAGGCCCTTGGCGCGTAGTCGCAGCATTTGCGATCGGCGCTGTGGCTAAAATATTCGGTAAACCGGGAGTCTTTTACCAACTTGCAGGGGAACAAGCCAGACTGATTGACGACGTTACCGGGACTTTGCCTCCCTTCGACCAATTTATTGTCCTAGGCCCGGACAATCCCCAGCAAGTTGTAGAAGAAATTCAACGAGAAACCGGACTTGCGGCGGCGATCGTAGACGCTAATGACTTGAAAGCAGTTAAGATATTAGCAGCGACCTCCGATTTATCGGTAACATTCTTAGAGCAAGCCTTGCGAAGCAACCCCGCCGGGAATGCTGACGAGCGCACACCAGTCGTTGTAATTCGACCTCTGCCACAAAAATCTTGAGTTGAAAACAGAAAATTAAAAATTCAAAAAGATGATTTGCAATTTTTAATTTTCGATCGAGCAAGAAAGGGAGAAGAATCAAAAGTTATAAGTTTTGAACTCAAAATTTACCCATTCAAAACTCAAAACTTCTCTAACTCTTCCCCTTTCTGAATTTTTATTTTTAAATTTCCATTCTCCACTTTTATGCTATGACTTCATTTCCCTCCCAAAACCAAAACCAGGTTGTGATTCGCCCGTTTCAGTATCGCGACATCGAGGTGATGGAACAACTGTGCGCGGAAACAGCCGAAGAGCCAGAAAACCGCAAGGGCGCAAGCTGCGACGTGGTACTAGGTAGAAAGTTGCAGCAGATACGTCGCTGGTACGGACTACTAAAGATTTTTAGCTTGTTTCCCAACCCCTGTCAGTCCCTGTTCCGGGCCCACGTTGCCGAAGAAGAGGGGAAAGTTAAGGGCATAATTCAGATTTCTCCTTTCAACCGCACCCGCAGCACTTGGCGGATCGATCGCATAGGAGTAGACCCGGAAGCCCGCAGCAAAGGAATTGGTTCCATGCTGCTGCGGTACTGCTTTGAGGCAGTCTGGGAGGCGCGGACGTGGCTGTTGGAAGTGAATGTCGGCGACAAAACTTCCTTGGCTTTGTATCGGCAAAACGGGTTTCAGCCTTTGGCCCAGATGACTTACTGGACGATCGCCCCAGAACGCCTGCAAGAAATGGCTTCCTCGACGCCAGATTTGCCCAACCTGCTGCCGGTGAGCAACGCCGACGCTCAGTTGCTATACCAACTGGATACCGCGTCTATGCCGCCCCTGGTGCGCCAAGTATTCGATCGGCACATTCAAGATTTCAAAACCAGTTTTTTCGGCGCTTTAGTCGAAGGTGTCAGACAGTGGCTGGCCAAAACCGAGGTAGTCAGCGGTTACGTGTTTGAACCGCAGCGCAAAGCCGCGATCGGCTATTTTCAGGTGCAGCTATCCCGCAACGGCCAGCAACCGCACGTCGCCCAGTTGACTGTACACCCGGCCTACACTTGGCTTTACCCGGAACTGCTGTCTCAGATGGCGCGCCTTGTTCAAGATTTCCCGATTCAAAGCCTGCAACTGGCTTCCGCTGACTATCAGCCGGAACGGGAAGCTTATTTAGAGCAATTTGGAGCTGTGCGCGTGGAACACAGTTTGCTGATGTCTCGATCGGTGTGGCACAAATTGCGCGAGTCCAAGTTGGTCTCTCTCGAAGGACTCCAGCTATCAGAAATGCTGCAAAGCTTCCAGCCAACTCGCAAACCCGTACCGGGCCGGATGTCCTGGCTCGGCCCGATGGCTGGGGAAGCAGCAGCAGGGCCCGCATCCTCCGAGATAAAACCCCTCTTGACTGACTCAGGAAACAGCCAAACGAATCAAGTTAACCCCTTGAACTTCCAAAATTCCGAATCCTCGGCAACAGATAGCAGCAGCATTTTGCCTCTAAAATTGCCCGAATTGCCTCTAGACGAAGGCTCCCAAGACAAAAGTTAATACTTAATAGTTAAAAGCAGAAGGTAAAAGGTAGAAGGCAGAAAAAAAGAGAATTAATCATCAAAGAAATTCCTTTTTTCTGTCATAATTCCAAAACCTCCCTTCTGCTTTTAATCTTTTAATTATTAATATCAACCTAAGATTACCTATCTTATTCTTACTTTCTTCACTTCTTCCTTCGCGTCCTTCGCGTCTTCGCGGTTCGTTAAATAAGATTATTTCCGCAAAAAAATAGTAAATCTAAAATCTAAAATCTAAAATCTAAAATCTAAAATTGAATGTCCAACGATAAATTATGGATTTCAGCACTGGGATTAGATATCGGCCTCAAACGAGTCGGCATCGCCGGATGTGACGGCACCGGTTTAATAGCTACGGGAATTACAACACTGGTACGATCGTCCTTCGATCGAGACGTAGCTTATCTCCGAGAACTCGTGCGAGAGCGGAGAGTGCAAATTTTAGTGGCAGGCTTGCCCTACTCCCTGAGCGGAGAATTGGGTGCTCAAGCCCGACAGGTGCAGAAATATGCCAATCGCATCGCCACAGCCTTAGAGCTCCCCCTAGAGTACGTGGACGAGCGCCTGACTTCGGTTGAGGCAGAGGAATTGATGAAAACACAAGGGATTTCGGTGTCGCAAAATAAGGGTGCGATCGATCGCAAAGCAGCAGCCCTGATTTTGCAGCAGTGGCTAGACGAACGGAGGCAAAATATCTCCGCCCTTCCCAATCCTTGATAGCTGGTAACAAAGGCGTGATATCCTGGTTGTGCAAGTTTGCTACGCACACCTGTAACCCTTGACAAACTGGAGAAAATTCTGCTGTACCCTCGGTACTGAAGAAGCACAAAATCGTGATTTGTCCTCAGTGTCGCTTGCTGACTCGACTGAGATTTAAACGCTGCACTCGGAGCCTGTCGAAAAGGCAGCGAGTCTCGCGGTTTAAGCTGGTGGACTGGCGATCGCCCATTTAGCCAGAATATCGCCACGAAAATTCCCAATTGTCAAGCCAACGTTACTGAATTATTGACGGAAAACTAAGATACACGCGATGTCCTCATCCCCATACCGCAAAAAAGAGAATGGCAATTCCAACGAAGAGTCCGTCACCTTGACGGATGAAGTTGGGCGATCGCTAACTTGCAACATAGAATATTCTATGAACCTAGAAGGTCAAGAATACGCTTTGCTGCTTCCAATTGACTCACCCGTAGAAATTTTTACCTGGCAGGGAGACGAGACGGACGAAGCAGCAATTCCTGTAGAAGACGAGACCGAAATTGACAAAATTTTTGAGACTGCTAAAGTTGTCCTGCAAGAGCAGAACTTGACGCTCCGACGCACAGCGGTGACGCTGACTGTAGTTGGCGAATTGCCGGAATTTCCCGAAGAGGATATGGCATCCGATGTCGATCCTGATGAGGAGTCGGAGTTCGAGGAGCTGATGTGGCTGACCAGTTTCTACCACGAAGAACAGGAATATGCGATTTATACGCCTCTAGACCCGTTCTTTATCTTGGCTAGAATGGATGATGACGGCAAGCCAGAATTGCTCTCGGAAGAGGAGTTCCAAAGGCTGGAACCGATGTTACCTATGCTGGAAGACCAGTTTTTTGACGAGCTTGATTAGATATGAATTGCAGGCAAAAAACCTGATGGCAAAAAGCAGAATTTTTTACTATTTTATAAAACAGTAAACTGCTCGCCCGATCGAACTTTTTCGAGGTGGCAGCTTCTGCCTTCGCGATCGGGCTTTTGAATTGGGCCGCGTGGATTGGGTCTTTTAAAGGGCTTGTATTCGTAACTTTTCGGTCATCAATCGCAGGTCATCAGTCATTAGTCGCTAGTTAACCGCCGCTTATCCAGGACAACGGACTATGAATAAAGAACAAATGACAAAAGGCAGCGCGCGCGAGAGCCGAAAAGGTACTCCGCAAGTCTCTAAATGGTTGTTTTATCTGGCTTTGCTGCCGGTAATCTGGGGAGTTTGCGCTTGGCAAGGCTGGGCTTGGTGGAGCTGGGCTTCGGCGCCTCCTAAAATAGCTGAAACGTCAACTTCCACGGCAGAGGAGGATGCTGTTTCTATCCAAATCCCGGAGGGTACTCCCAGTCAAAAAATCGGCCGGGATTTAGAGGCTGCGGGGTTGATTCGATCGAGCTCGGCATGGAATATGTGGGCCCGCTGGATGACTCTGCAAAACCGCGAGGGAGGTTTTCAAGCAGGAACTTACCAACTGTCGCCGACTCAGCCTCTGAGTGCAGTTGCTGACAAAATTTGGAAGGGCGAAGTCGCACAGCAGAGTTTCACGATTCCCGAAGGGTGGTCGCTGCAACAAATGAGCACTTATTTTGAAGCGCAAGGCTTTTTTCCGGCTAAAGAGTTTATGGCGGTCGCGAGTCAAATTCCTTACGCTCAATACCCTTGGCTGCCGAGCGGATTGCCTCATTTGGAAGGTTTTTTGTACCCGGATACTTATCAGCTAGACGGCGATAGAATTACTCCTCAAGCTGCGATCGCACAAATGCTCACCCGTTTCGAGCAGACAGCTTTGCCGGTATATCAAAAAAATCAGAATAATACAACGCTATCTCTCAAAGAATGGGTGACTTTGGCCAGTATTGTAGAAAAAGAAGCTGTGGTTGCTTCCGAGCGGAACCGCATTTCTGGAGTGTTCAACAACCGTCTGAAAAAGGGTATGGCGTTGGGATCTGACCCGACAGTTGAATACGCTCTCGGTATCAGGCAAACTAAGGAAAAGCCTCTGACTTTTAAGCAAGTAGAAACGCCTTCTCCTTACAATACTTATATAAATCCAGGACTACCCCCAACTCCGATCGCATCTCCGGGAATAGCAAGTTTGGAGGCGACTCTGACTCCAGAAAATACAGAATACCTGTATTTTATGGCGCGGTATGACGGCACTCACATTTTCAGTCGCACTCTGGCCGAACACAATGCTGCTGTGGCTCAAGTTGACCAAAAAGTGCGATCGGGTCAATAGATGGGCAATGACTAATAAAAAAGTAAAAAGTCAAAAGTAACCCAGGAAAAGCAATAATTATTCACTTTTGATTTTTTACTTTTTCAATCTTTAACTCCCAATTTCTTATTTCTCAATCTAAAATCTAAAATCTAAAATCTAAAATCATTATGACTTGGGGTAAATTACTACAGCCTGACTTAGTTCTAGGCGATTCAGTCATGAAGTTAACGGCTGATATTCTGCAGAAATATCAGATAAAAGGATTAGTATTGGATGTGGACGAAACTCTGGTTCCCATTACGGCAATGAATGCTTCTCCTGAACTCAGCTTGTGGGTACAAGAAATTAAACCGGTGGTATCCCTATGGTTGGCGAGCAATAATTTAAGTCAAAATCGGATCGGTCGAATTGCTGAGTCTTTGAATTTACCATACATCACTGGTGCGGCTAAACCGTCCCGCCGCAAGTTGCGAACAGCAGTGACGGCGATGAATTTGCCGGTGGAACAGGTGGCGATGGTGGGCGATCGACTTTTTACTGATGTTTTAGCAGGCAATCGTTTGGGTATGTTCACTATTTTAGTGGAACCAATGGTTGATGCTGGGTATGCGCTTCGCAAGTATCCGGTGCGCTCTTTTGAAGTTTGGGTTTCTCAAGCTTTGGGGGCTTCTCTGAAAATTAAAGATTAGTCATTAGTCATTAATGCGGAGGGGGGGTTTATAAATATCCAGGACGTGAATCATAGAAGTTGGTGAACCCGCCCCTACAGTATTTGTTATAATCAACTAGACATTTCCCGAAAAGCCAGCTTTGAACAGGCAGGATGCCTGTTCCACAATAATAATTATTGGAGATGTCTACTGGAAATGATATTATCACTAATAACTAATAACTACTGACTGCTGACTACTGACTATTGACTACTGACTAATGACTAAAACTATTGTTGTTAAAATTGGAACTTCGACTCTGACTCGATCGACTACAGGAAACTTAGCTCTTTCAACTATTGCTGCATTGGTCGAAATTTTAGCTGATTTGCGGCAGCAAGGCCATCGAGTAGTTTTGGTTTCTTCGGGTGCGGTTGGGGTTGGCTGCGCCCGCTTGGGTTTGACGGAACGCCCGCGAAATATTGCTATGAAACAGGCTGTGGCGGCTGTGGGCCAAGGGCGGCTGATGCGGGTGTACGATGACTTGTTTACTACTCTACAACAGCCGATCGCTCAAGTATTGCTCACCAGGGGTGATTTAGTGCAGCGTAATGGTTATGTTAACGCTTGCAATACTTTTCAACAACTGCTCAGATTGGGCGTGATTCCGATCGTCAATGAAAACGATACAGTAGCGGTAGACGAGCTTAAATTTGGCGATAACGACACGCTTTCGGCGCTAGTAGCGAGTTTGGTAGAAGCAGATTGGTTGTTTGTACTCACAGATGTCGATCGGCTGTATTCCGCCGATCCGCGCAGCAATCCCGACGCGCAGCCGATCGCCCTAGTCCAAAGTATGGCACAGCTCACAGAATTTCAGGTGCAAACAGGAGATTCCCGCAGCGGTTGGGGAACCGGCGGTATGGTGACAAAAATTGAAGCAGCCAGAATAGCAACTGCATCGGGAGTACGGACTGTCATCACTGACGGCTGCTTTCCTGGTAATATCGAGAAAATACTTAACGGAGAGTCGATCGGTACTCAATTCGAGCCTCAACCGCGCCCTGTAAACGCTCGCAAACACTGGATAGCTAACGTGCTAATTCCGGCCGGAAAACTATATTTAGATGCGGGTGCTGTCAAAGCAATTTCCCACGGCGGAAAATCGCTTTTAGCTGCGGGTATTGCTCAAGTAGAAGGAGAATTTCAAGCTGATGATTCCGTGCAGTTGTGCGATGCAGCCGGCAAGCAAATTGCTAGAGGACTTGTGAATTATAGCAGTTTAGAACTGAGACAAATCCAAGGCTGCAAGTCAGAGAAAATTGCTGAGATTTTAGGCTATGCAGGCGTCGAAACGGCGGTACACCGAGATAATTTAGTGATTGTTTAAACTAACAAATATCGAGAAAGTCGATCGGGCAATGAGCAAAGGCAGAAATTGAGGATATTTGCAGCACAGTCTTGCAAGAATTTGTTTGGCTGTGTCTGAACAGCTCGTTCATCGCTTCTGTAAACAGTTCAAATACATTTTGTGCTAATTCTAAAGCTGCTTGGCATTCCGCATTAGTAAGTTTAATCTCTGCTAAAACTTCCAACATCTCTGGCGTGTTTAAAAGGTGATAATTTTCTAAACCCCCATAAGATCCTCCAAAATCAACAGATTCTTTTTTGTTAATTTGCTGTAATTCCATTACCACTGCTAGCGCCGCTTCAAAAAAAACTTGGGCCGTTCCTTCGAGGACTTCCACTAACACCAGTTTCTCAATGGGAGAAGCTTTCCAAGCGTAGCGTTCGAGCACTGAACATAGCGATCGAGTTTTTTTAGTTTCTTCACCCCAAAGCATTCTGAAATCGCCGCAACTCATTAATTGGTTTAAGCCCAGCTCATCTAAGTATTCTAGATAGTCGTGCCAGTAATAGTTTTTTTTATACGTATATTTATTAATTAGTTCCTGAACTTGGCTATTACTAGAAGATTCTCGCAATACATATTTATTTAAATCGCTCAATCCTACAGCCAAAGGAGCGAGTACAGGTGCAAAAATTAGTCGTTGATTCGCGTGAATGTGTTTATTGGCTAGAAAGTCAAACAAGGGCAATTTGGCAAACTCTTGCTTTTTGGGTTCAATGAATGCTACAATGGCTTTCATACTTTTTTCGCCTGAATAGTTGCTGTCAAGATAATTTTCATACCTCTGTTAATTATCTATATTTTTGAGCATAAATAATTGTGTTTCTTATCATACATATTTGTATTTGAGATCATAGGTAAGAGTGTTTGCTGTCACAGCAAATTGTGACCGAAAGCATACATGATACAAGCCCCCGGATTCATCCGTGGAAAAATAAAAAACCTGTATCCGATAAAGGAGCCCCGAATTTATCCGTGGGGTCGATGGCTTCAATTCTAAAATCTAAAATCTAAAATCTAAAATCGCGCAATCGATTGACTTGTATCATGTTGTGCCAGAAGTTCGAGCATATTGTTCCCTAGACATAAAATGTTCTAGATTTAAATTGGGTATTTCTGGCGTTGCTCAAAGCCACCCCACAAGAGTTTGATTATTTATTGACCGATAATTTAAAGACTGATTAACTTAATATAGGCAAATGAGCATTCTGCTCAAAGTCCTAAAAAATGCTGTTTACAAAATCGGGATGCTCCCTGCAAATCAGTCCTAGACGCATAGGAGTCTCGAAACCAGGTTTCTTTGCAGATTCATCCCTGCTCAACAAAAATTTATCGTAGAAACCCGGTTTCTTTAACCCTTGCTTTTATTAGACCTCTTGCAAAAATAGCTGGGCCGGAGATCCCGTCCGAAAATTTGCTTAAAAGGACTTTTGCAAAAAGTCTATTGCTTCTTCCCTCTTTTCTCTTCCCTCTTCTTATTCCTTCTTCCTTCTTCCTGCGGCAATAAGCCTCCAAATGACAATTTCCAATTCTCAGAATTGCCTTTAGGTGCGTTGTGAGTTACTCTATCTTTTGGATCAGTTAACACAATTATAGGAGTTAATCTTGGAACGGACTTTTTTAGCGATTAAGCCCGACGGCGTACAACGCGGACTCGTCGGCGAAATTATCGGTCGTTTTGAAGCCAAGGGCTTTAAGCTAGTTGGTATGAAGCTAATGACGGCGAGTCGCGAACTAGCGGAACAACATTATGATGTTCACAAAGAAAAACCCTTCTTTGCTGGATTGGTAAACTTTATCACTTCAGGCCCTGTTGTGGCGATGGTGTGGGAAGGCGACGGCGTTGTGGCATCGGCGAGAAAAATCATTGGTGCTACAAATCCTCTGAATGCAGAACCTGCGACAATTCGGGGAGATTTTGCCGTGAATGTCGGCCGTAATCTCATTCACGGTTCTGATGCTGTCGAGACTGCCCGCTCGGAAATTAGCCTTTGGTTCAAGGAAGAAGAATTGAGTGCTTGGACACCTTGTTTAACTCCTTGGATTGTGGAATAGTTTTGATATTCTCCCGATGGTTAATCGGGAGATATAACCTTTCTCAGACAGATGAAATATCCTGTTGCGGACTCACTCATAACTGTAAAATATAGAAGAGTTTGACAGTTTTACTCGTTACCAAGCTATTTCTAGTAACGAGAATAAAAAACGTTAATCGGAACTTAAAAACTCCAAATAATTATTAGTCAATTCTTTGACTGCTAATTCGTAAAACTGTTGACCGTGTTCGGCGGTTGCTAAGCCCGGATTTGAACCCATTCTCCCGTCGGGAAATCGGCGACGGAAGTCAGCGGCACCGTAAATTTTGTGCCCGGAAGCGACTTCTTCCGAAAGCGGAGCTTGCTTGATTGCTTCTGGATAAAGGTACTGGGTTAAGGCGATTTCGCTGGGGGTGGCGTGGGAGCCTTCTTGGTTTCCGTACAATTCTTTTGCTAGTTTGTAGACTGATCCGCACATAAACCAGTTGCCGATTTGACACTGGATTCGATCGGCATTCGGTAAATTCAAGTCAGACAAATGGGCGTATGTCTCGGAAAATGCTGCTTTCATCGTGGCAATGTTGCCGCCGTGACCGTTGATGAAGAAATATTTCTCAAATCCCGCTTTTGCCAAAGATGTGATGTAATCCCGGATTACCAGTATCAGCGTCTGCGGTCGGAAACTGATTGTGCCGGGAAAGCTGGTGTGGTGCAAGGCCATCCCGACATTAATTGTCGGGCCGATTAAGGCATTGGCAGCTTCGCCGACACCGTGGGCGATCGCCTTGGCAGCAATGGCGTCAGTGCCGATCAAGCCGGTGGGCCCGTGCTGTTCGGTGGAGCCGATCGGGATAATTATGCCTCGCGAGCTTTCGAGATAAGCTTCTACTTCGGGCCAGGTACTCAAATGCAGCAACATGATAGGCAGTCTACAGAATTTTTACTTGCTATCGTCGATCGTAGCCGGCACGGGAAGAATAAGGAATTTGGAGCAACTTATTATTGTATTCTTAAAAAAAGCTCTTAAAGTGCGATCGCTACTTTACTGTTATATTACTTAACGTTAATAATTTAACCAATTGATTACCAAAATTTTACCTTTTAATAACCTTTTAACAGTAGTATAACAAGCATATCCCTCTAGATTGGGTGTTACGTGGTCAATTAACAGCGGGCAATGTTTTATGAAATTAACACCGACCCCGAAAAATGACCAGACTTCTGTGGCCTGGACGCAGGCAGACAGCGCGGTTCCGGCAACTGCTCTACGGCTGTATTCCTTACACGAGCAAGTAGCAAAGGTCGAGCGCGTGTCTGTGGGATGGACTGGCGAAGGATTCTAAGCGATCGAACTTTTTGGCGATCGTACAAGCGATCGCAGCGCGAGAGTGCCTCAGCTACTGAAGAAGGTACCTCGCGCTAGCCACATACAAACATCACTCCCACTTATATTTATGTCTTCTGCTGAATTAAGCGAAAGTCCTTCAAGGTTGGCTGTTGGACAAGCCGGCCGTATCTTGTTATTGGAAGGTGAAGATCTGTTGCGGGAAATGCTAGCTTTAGCCCTTAAAGAACAGGGCTATGAGGTGGTGGTTACTAGCGACGGGCGCAACGCGCTGCCTTCTGTACAGGCTGCTTCGTCATACCACGGTGAATTTGCCTTCAACCTGTTAATTATGGATTCAATTAACGGTTTGGATCTGTGTCGAATGTTACGGCATCAAGGAAATCCCGTCCCTATTTTGATTATCGGTGCTAGAGGAAGTGCCAACAATTGCGCTTTTTACCTAGAAGCCGGATCGGATGATTATCTGACTAAGCCTTTTGGAATGCGGGAGTTTATCGCTCGCTGTCGGGCGCTGATGCGACGCCAGCGCCTCGGTCAGTTGCGACAACCGATGATGCTGCAATATAAGAGCATAACTCTGTATCCTGAAGAGTGCCGCGTGTTGGTTCGTGGTCTGGAAGTGAAATTTTCTCCTAAACAGTTTCGCTTACTAGAACTATTTATGAGTTATCCCCGGCGAGTTTGGTCTCGCGATCAGTTGCTGGAAAAAATTTGGGGTCAAGATTTTATCGGAGACAGCAAAACAGTTGACGTTCACATCCGCTGGCTGCGCGAAAAGTTGGAAATAGATCCGGGCCAACCGGAATATATCATTACAGTACGCGGGTTTGGCTATCGATTTGGTTAAATTATTAAATCAGTTGTAGGGTGGTAAATTGCAGTCGAATAGACAAATAAGGACACAACATTTTTGTGTCCTTATTTGTCTATGGAGGGGGGGCAATACAATAGCTTGGAGGTGCAAGCAGTAGAGCTATTCCAGCGACTGTTGCCGTTTTCTTTTACTCGCTCGCGATCGGTATAAACTCACATATTGCAGCATTTTCAAGAACAGGCAAGATGCCTGTTCCACAAATAGTGAATTTTCTTTCTTGTGGAACAGGCATCTTGCCTGTTGCTGATGCAAAATGCCTGTTCCACAAATAGTGAATTTTCTTTCTTGTGGAACAGGCATCTTGCCTGTTCATAAAAAGCTTATTGAGAATGCTGCAACATCTCAGCATAAATCAAAACTCCCCTGTCCACTCCCAACAATCAAGTTTAGAGCAATCTCCTGGAACCGCAACAGCCGCCACCATATCTGAACTGGGAATTAATTCAATTAAAGACCATCTCGATGCTTCTTCGGGGTTTTCTTCAACATTTAACAGCGCTGCAGGTTCTCCTGGTGCGAAGCTGACATCAAACTGATTCAGGGGAATAGAAAGTCCTTTACCAACTGCTTTGATATAGGCTTCTTTGCGAGTCCAGCAGGTGAAAAAAGCGCGGGGTTGGAGATGTTCTGGGAGCGAACGCAACACAGAATATTCTAAGGGTGAAAAAAACTTTTCAGCAATCTCCTGACAAGGAAAGTTGGGATTTATTCCTTCAATATCGACACCAATATCTCGATTTTTGGTAATCGCAATTAGAGCCATGTTTCCTGAGTGAGACAAATTGAAACGCAGGGTATTTCCACCTTGGGCGGCGATGAGAGAGGGTTTGCCGTAGGGATTGTAGTCAAAGCGCAAAATGTGAGGATTTATGTTAAGATAGCGACTCAGAATCGCTCTGAGTGCGCCACGACTCACAATAAATTGCGATCGACCTTTGGGAAAGTGAAAACCCTCGGCTTTTGTCCGCTCGTCGGTAGAGAGAGTCTGTTGTAAACTCTGCAAGCAAGATTCTGTTTGAGTCAGAGACACGCGCCAAACATGAATTTCGCCCAGATCCAATATCAGGTTTTGCGGTGGGGACTTCCACGAATCAAAAGCAGCAATCATGTATTTATCTTTTTTTCTGAGTCACCTCATTCAGCATTCCCAGAAACAGGCAAGATGCCTGTTCTACTTTTGTTCTACTTTGAGAAACAGGCAAGATGCCTGTTCTACTTTGAGAAACAGGCAAGATGCCTGTTCTACTTTGAGAAACAGGCAAGATGCCTGTTCTACAATAGATAAATTTCAATCCCAAGAATCAATTAATCCAGGTTTGTACAACTTTTCCTGCTAATTGCTGTCCCAACCAAGGCGTATTTGCCGATCGCGACTTCAGACTTTGCCCGTCAACAGTCCAACTCATTTCCGGGTCGAACAAAATCAACTCAGCAGAGACTCCCGGTGCAACCGTGAGGGGGGTTTGTCCGAGACAAACGGCAGGGCCTGCGCTCAACACTCGCCACAGTTGCAAAGCCGAAAACTCGCCCGTTTCTACGAGTCCGTGCCATAGCAAAGGCAAAGCTAATTCCAAGCCGATCGCCCCGGGCGGACTATCAGCAAAAGCCACAGTTTTCTCCTCATAAGTATGCGGGTTGTGGTCGATCGCGATCGCATCAATTACGCCATCTTTCACAGCTTGAATCAACGCTAATTGATCGCTGAGATTGCCCAACGGCGGTTCTAGGCGTAAATTCGGATCGTAGGGCAACGAAGCAGTCAGAGCATTTTTCCCGCCGGAATCTTGAGAGTTTCCTGAAATTGCCCCGACATTCAACAGTAAGTGCATCCAAGTCACACTCGCAGTCACCGGCAAACCCCGCGCCTTCGCATCTCGAATCAATTCCACGCTGCGCGCCGTAGAAACGCGCATAATGTGAACCGGAGTTCCCGCAGATGCCACCAACTCCAGGATTGCCGCCAAAGCCGAAGTTTCTGCACTCGCCGGAATTCCAGGCAAACCCAAGCGCACCGACACCGCACCCTCCCGCGCCGCCCCGTTTCCTGCCAAAGTTCGATCGCACGGCCACAAAGCCACCGACTTGCCCAAAGGCTTGATATACTCCAGCAAACGCCTCACCAGAGCCGGATTAGACAGCGGCGAACCGTCCGCAAAACCCACCACTGCACAGGAGGCCAGCTCGCCCAACTCGGCCATCTGCTGCCCTTTAACGCCCGCTGTCAGCGCGCCCCAAAAATACAAGCGGGGCAGCCCCGGCCGCAAATTGCGGATATGTTGCTGCAACAAAGCTAAACCGGCCAAATTGTCAACAGGTGGCGAAGTATCCGGCAAAATCGCCACTCGCGTAAAACCCCCAGCCGCCGCAGCCTGCATCAAAGATTCCAGCGTTTCCCGATCCTCGAAACCCGGTTCTCCGCTGTGGCTGTAGATATCAGTTAGCCCCGGCCCCAAAATCAGTCCCTGGCAATCCCGCACTTCTGTGTCAGCGGGAAACTCAGCAATTTTTTCCTCAACTGCTTTGATATTACCTTCAGCAATCAGAGTATCAGCGATGCGATCGCTCCCTGAAACTGGATCTAGCACTCGTACATTTTGTAGCAGTTGGCGGCTCATATAACAGAAGGAAGTTCGGCAACGGATTATGTAACGGATGTAACGGATGTAACGGATGTAAAGGATAGAAAGAAGAAGGAAGAAGGAAGAAGCAATCCAGCGCATTAGTTTCAGGAATTAAGAACTTCCTAAGCGTCGGGCGCGGTTGTTATCAAAATTCAAACATTTTTCAGGCGGGCGAAGCGTAGCGGTGGGCGTTCCTTCCGCTACGGGTTCGCGATCGGCACTTTACTAATTAGAGTGCTCCGGCTGCTGTTTTGTCAAAAACGCCGCCGCTCAAATGAGTTGTGACATTCATCGCTTGTAATACTGGCAAACCATCGGGGCCGTGGGGATAATCAATCACGCTAACGGCTCCGTTTCCTTGTTTGAATTTCCAGAAATGTTCGGGTTCTAAACCGAATAGGTGGCAGAGAATTGCTTTGTTAATGGCGTCGTGAGCAACGACAATGCCAGTACCTGAAACAGATTGTACGATTTCTCGCCAAGCTGCGATCGCCCGATCCCAAACTTGCTGCAAATTCTCTCCTTCGGGCATTTGCACTGTTTCAGGAGATGTTTTCCATTCTTCTAGCAAACCGGGATAGGATTGTTCGATTTCTGATTCAAACTTTCCTTCCCAAAGTCCGTGGCTAATTTCTCTCAATTCGTCGCGGAGTTCTAGTTGCAAACCGCCGTGATGTTGGAGAATAATTTCCGCTGTTTCTTTCGGGCGCAGCATCGAACTGCTAATCGCAAAATCTAATTTTACATTCTTGAGAAATTCTGCTGCCCGCCGGGATTGTTCGCGGCCGTTATCGTTGAGAGGTACGTCTATTTGCCCCTGAAATTTACCTGCTTTATTCCAGTCGGTTTCGCCGTGACGCACCAGCAACAAGCGGGGGCCTTGGTGTCCGTCCCTCGGTTTGGGAAAATTTTCCCCGGTATGGGAAGTTAAATTCACTGACTCTAATTGAACTGGAACTTTCTTTTTTGGCTCTCCTGGCTCGTCGTTGGTAACAGGGGAAGTTCCAAAATTAATTACGCTAATTCCGCAATTTGACTGTTGGATTGATTGATAGTAATCTGGGGTAATTTCTGAGGCTGTGGCGATGAGAGCGCGGTTGATTCCGTTGTGACCTACTACTAGAATTGTGCCGTCTTGGTGACGCGATAAAAGTTCTTGCCAAAAATGACGGGCGTTAGCAAAAACGGCTAATACGGGAAAGTGTTCGATTTCTCCGTCAGCAGATGGCAGTTTCATGGAAAATTTGTCGGGCTGTCTTTGCCACTGCTGATATGCTTCGGGGAATTTGTCTATAGCATCTTGCCGCAGCATTCCTTCCCACAGAGGCAAATCGATTTCCATCAAATTATCAGTTGGCTGGAGTTGTGGCGGATTTGTCAAGCGCGACAGGATGATTTCCGCTGTTTCTTTGGCTCGTTGCAGGGGACTGGTATAGGCGGCATCAAAGGCGATACTGCTGAGTGTGTCGCCTACTTGCAGGGCGGCGCTGCGGCCTGCTTCTGTCAAAATTGATTTATCGAGGCGGCCTTGGATGCGGCGTTCTTGATTGTATGTGCTTTTGCCGTGACGGACTAAGATAATGCGAGTCATTCGATTTTAGATTTTAGATTTTAGATTTTAGATTTAGCCTGTTACTGCGCTTCGGGTGCGGGGTGCACGCCTTACCCAGTATTCGGGTGCGAGGCGAGTCAAAAAGATGAGCCAGTGAAATTTTACCAGTTGTCGGGATACTCTCGTCTGCAACGACCTATGATTAAAGACGGAAAAGATTTAGCCACGGATTCGCGCGGGACGGAAAAGCAGGAATGACACTGAAGCGGGTTATTTTAGGTATTTTAACGGCGATCGCGATCGCCCTGGTCGGTTTATCTTTACTTGCTAGTTGGAATCAGCCGCAAATTCAAAGCCGACTGGAACTCTACCAGACAAATTTGCTGCTGCACGCCTCGGAGTGGCAAGGAGAAAATAATCAGAGTGCTAATTTAAGTTCGGCGCGCAACAATATTGTCGGTGCAGATCCTTTAAATACGGCTTTGACGCAATATCAAGAAGCGCGAGACTCGACTCGCAAAACTCTCGAAACATCTCAAGCACAAGTTAAAGAAATTCAGTCGGCAATTGCCTCTAAGTCTGAGGATAATACTCTGAATTTGGCTCAAAATAAGGCGGCGTCCGAGTCGATCAAGCAACAGTCAGTGCTGCTAAACGAACTTGACTTGCGATTGGGAATTTTGCAGGCAAGCAGTGGTAAAACTGAGGCGGCGATCCAAACTTGGAAAAATTTAGTTGAGCGGTACAACACTCAAATTGATTACGATCCTGCGGCGGTAACTGCTAAAGTTTTAACTGGAATTTGGAGCAATCCGGCTCAACTTCTGCCGGATGCCGAGCAGAACATTCAAAAGTCTTTGGATGGCTGGTTTCGCTATCGCGCTCTCGCTCAACTTTACAAGCTGCAAGAACGTTCTAAAGAGCTGGTGGCGCTGCAAGCAGCAGAGCAAGTAACAGCCCAGCAAGCTGTAGAAAAGTTGGCAATTATTGTCGGCGTTCCGGCTATTTCGCTTTGTATTGGTACGGTTTTGCTGGTTGGTTTGAGCCTGCAGTGGCTGTTGCAGCGGCAGCAGTTAGATACAGCAGGTTCCGGCCCGGTGTTGGCGCGAAATGCAAGCTTGACTTGGGATGTGCCTTGGGATGGCGAGATTGTTTGGCAGGTGCTGGTGGTCGGCTTTTTCTTTGTCGGGCAAATCTTGATTCCCTATTTGCTGCTGCCTGTTTCTCTGGCTGTTTTAAAACTGAATCCTGCTACTTTTGACCCGCGCGAGAAGGCTTTTTATATCTTTGCTACTTATTTGTTGCTGTCGGCGGGGGGGCTTTCGGTACTGTATTTTTCGGTGAAGTCTTTTTTGCCTTTGCCTGATGGTTGGTTTCGGATTAATTTGCGGGGAAATTGGTTTTTGTGGGGTTTTGGCGGCTATTTTGCGGCTTTGCCTTTGGTGGTTTTGGTGTCGCTGATCAATCAGCAGTTATGGCAGGGACAAGGTGGCAGTAATCCGATTTTGCCGATCGTTCTCGAAGGTAGGGATAACGTGGCTTTGGCGGTGTTTTTCGGCACTGCTGCGATCGCGGCTCCGGTTTTTGAGGAAATTGTGTTTCGGGGCTTTCTACTACCTTCTCTGACTCGCTATTTGCCTGTTTGGGGGGCGATCGCAGCTTCTGCTTTCTTGTTTGCTGTGGCTCACTTGAGTGTGTCTGAGATTCTGCCTTTGGCGACTTTGGGTGCGGTTTTGGGGTTTGTGTACACGCGATCGCGAAATCTCCTTGCTCCTATGCTTCTCCACAGTCTTTGGAATAGCGGTACTCTCTTGAGTCTGTTTCTTTTGGGCGGCGGCGCGAGTTAATTGGGGCGGTTGTTAATAATTGTGAATTAACCGAGTTTTTTTGACAGTTTTCGTGCGGGCGATCGACTCTTGCCAAAAACAGCAGTAGGCTGTTCGCTGCGCCCCTGATATCTAGGCCGGTACAATAACCGGAACTCCCATAGGGGCGGGTTCACATTAATCTGTAATATTAGCCACAGATCCAGATAGACCCGCCCCGGTTCCTTACTTTAGCGGAAAAACAGGGTTTAAGATGGAAGTAATATCTTGTCGGCTGTTGATTGAGAGACTCACGCGGGCGATCGCACCCAGCGGAAGTTGACAATCCGGCTAATTTATAGCTAAATTTTAATTTAGGATGAGGCTTAAACCCATGAGCAATTTGAACAGCCGCAACTTAGAGGGAACGCCGAGTTGGATGCGTTTCGCACCCTACGCAGCCTTGGGTCTGTTAATATTTTCTTTCAATTCAGGCAGCGAACTCAATTATTTCTTGAGAGGCTACTTGGTCATTATACAAGCTCAAGCCGGTATTGTTCTGCTGTATTTTGCGATGTCTAAGTTTCGCAAAAACCCAAATAAATGAGTAAAAATTAGTAACATTACTTAGCTCGATCGTTCAAGGTCGTGCATTCAAAGTCGATGGCGGAAGTTAAAATAAAAAACTGGGGAAAGTAAAAATGGTAAAAGATAAAACCGTAGCAGTTCTGTTAGCTTTCTTTGTAGGAGGTTTCGGAATTCACAAATTTTATTTGGGCAATAACTTAGCAGGGGTATTATACTTGCTATTTTCTGGGACATTAATTCCGTTCGTGATCGCATTTTTCGATTTTCTGGGACTGCTGCTGATGTCGGAACAAGCTTTTCAGGTTCAGTACAATGGCGGCACGTTGCCGTCGGGCTATGTCCTCAGAGCGGCAAAAGATGTAACCGGGGCGATCGGCGAATTGAAAAAACTTTACGATATGGGCGCAATTACCGCCGAAGAATATGAGGAAAAACGCCAAAAACTGTTGCGAGAATTGTAATTAAGAAGGAAGTTCGGCAACGGATTATGTAACGGATGTAACGGATGTAACGGATGTAACGGATGCAACGGATGCAACGGATGTCAGTCCGATGGAAGAAGGTAGAAGAAAGCCCACTATTAAAAAAGTGGGAGTGAAATAAGTAAGTGTGAGATCACAACTATTATTTAAGGATAAAATTAAAGTGTCTCAAGATTTATACTGGCTACGTCAAACTCCAAATTGGGTGTGGTATTCTTTTATTCCCTACTTCGGCGGATTGGCGATCGCCTATGCCGGCCAAAAATCAAATATTCGTAGTTGGATGGGATGGGGTGTTGGCATTACTTTAGCAGCACTCGCGGTATCTTCTTCAACTAATTTGGGTACGATCGTGTGGATTGCTCAAATTGTTACTGCTTTTAGTTTGAAAAAGCGCTATCTCATCAAAACCGCACCCAGAGGTTTACTGGTTCCGGCGAGTGCGACGAATGCCGAAGAATTGGCAAACGTGCGCGGCAAAATAGATATTAATGAGTGTACCAAAGACGATATGGTCAGAATCTTGGGTTTGCCGATCGTCTACGCCAACGATATTGAATCTCTGCAAAACGAAGGCTACATTTTTACCTACGCCGAAGAGTTATCAGAAATAGCAGGAGTTCCCGAAAGTCACGTCAGACGCATCGCCCCGATGATTTGCTTCAGCTACAATTATCAAAAAGAATCGCAGTTTACTTGGAAACGGTTAAATATTCTTTCGCCGGAAGAGTTAATCGCCAGCGGTTTAGATCGATATGTTGCGGAAAAAATAGTTAGAGAAAGGCAGAGAAAAGGCGCTTACAAATCAGTTGTCGAAGTCAAGCGGCGGACGGGACTGCCTTTTGATTCATACCGCCATATTTGTTGATTTACAGTTGTTAAGTAAGTCCAAAGCAAAAAAAACAAACAATAATATGCGATCGAACCTTGTAGGGCCGGGTTAGACCAACAATAATTGCCTAAAACTAATCATCTCGTAAACCCGCCCCGGCCCAACTAAAAAGTATTATGACGACAAAATTAGAAGTAGAACGACAAAAATTGTATGATACAGATTACCTGAGATGGATTGAAACTACTGTGGAAAAGTTGCGGGATCGCGACTATTCAAACATCGACTGGGAAAATCTGATTGCAGAAATAGAAGACATGGGGCGAAGTGAACGCCGGAGTTTAGAGAGTAATCTGGTGGTAATTCTCCTGCACTTGCTTAAGTGGCAATTTCAACCGGATCAAAGAAGCGGTAGTTGGAAAGGCAGCATTGCCGAACATCGCAGACGCATTCGCAAAGCTATCAAAGATTCCCCCAGTCTCAAACCATATCTTGAAGAGGTATTGACTGAATGCTATGCGGATGCAGCAGAACAAGCAATTGCTGAAACTGGATTGCCTGTAGAAACGTTTCCGCAATTATGTATCTACACTTGGGTCGAGGTTCTAGATTCTGAATTTTTGCCAGATTTTCTGGCAGATGAGATGATTCAAGGGTAGTATGGCAAAAAACTCGATCGCCTCCTGGTAATTGACATTCAATGCACCGGCTGGCAAAAATCTCCCCAAGCAGGCGGGCCCAGCAAAATTATTAAAAAAAGTATTTATCCTCTTGACATTTACACAGAATAATGATATTAAAATAAGTTGATGAAACCCGTACTTTTCCCTAGCATTAACTCCAAGACGGGGTAAGTTTTCAAGACGATGCCTTAAATATCAGTGGTATCCTATCAGAATTATTATTGAAACGCAGAACGACACAATAGTAGCAGTACCGCTAACATCACACTTATGTCTGACTCTCCTCCCTCCCCAATCTCCCCAGAATCTGCACCGGAAAGTGCTGCTACCGAAAACCGCAGTTCCAAAACTCGGCAACTGTTGGGCATGAAAGGGGCCGCTAGCGGGGAAACTTCCATCTGGAAGATTCGCTTGCAATTGATGAAACCGATTACCTGGATTCCCCTGATTTGGGGCGTGGTGTGCGGGGCGGCCTCTTCTGGAAACTATGTTTGGAATCTAGAGAATTTCTTGATCGCAGCAGCTTGTATGTTGATGTCAGGGCCGTTGCTGACCGGGTACACTCAAACTTTGAACGATTTTTACGATCGCGAAATCGACGCCATTAACGAGCCCTACCGTCCGATTCCCTCCGGTATCATCTCGATTCCCCAAGTAGTAACGCAAATTTTGGTATTATTAGGCGCTGGCATTGGGGTGGCTTATGCTCTAGACTTGTGGGCGGGTCATGAATTCCCGATAATGACTGTTTTGACTCTCGGCGGCGCGTTTCTAGCTTATATCTACTCTGCGCCCCCGCTGAAACTCAAGCAGAATGGCTGGTTGGGAAATTATGCCCTGGGTGCTAGCTACATTGCCCTGCCTTGGTGGGCGGGTCAAGCTTTGTTTGGTACACTAGATCCGACCATTATGATCTTGACCCTGTTTTACAGTTTGGCAGGGCTGGGGATTGCGATCGTCAATGATTTCAAAAGTGTTGAGGGCGATCGGCAATTAGGGTTAAAATCTTTACCAGTGATGTTTGGCATCAGCACCGCAGCTTGGATTTGCGTTTTGATGATCGACATCTTTCAAGCTGGGATTGCAGGCTATCTGATCAGCATCCACCAAAACCTTTACGCTGTCATTCTGCTGCTGCTGATAATTCCCCAAATTACTTTTCAGGATATGTACTTTTTGCGTAATCCCCTGGAAAATGATGTTAAATATCAGGCAAGTGCTCAGCCTTTCCTGGTTTTGGGTATGCTGGTAGCAGCCTTGGCACTAGGTCATGCGAATTAAGCAGAGTTTTGAGTTTTGAGTTAAAAAATTTTGAATTAAAAAAATCTAATTCACTTCTCAAAAAAATACCAAGTTCTGCAGCGTTAAGAAAAGTTTTGAATTTTGAGTTTTGAATTAAAAACTTTTTAATTCAAAAAAACTAATTCAAGGCAGCGTGTTATTCAAGAAAAAATGTCGAATTAAAAATTAAGAATTGAAGAAGGCTAGCTTTTTTAATTTTTAATTTTTAATCGGACTTGATGAGGTTTGAAGGTCTGATCGTGGCAGAATTTTTCTCAAATATCAAAGATACATTGAGCAAAGTCACTAACGCAATAAGCGGTAATTCCGATCGAGAACCGCCGAAGGCAGCGAAGGGCAATAAGCTCAACTCGCCGGAATCCGAGGCGGAATTTTCTACACGGACAAGGGATGAGCGCTCCGAGTATGTGGTATCAGAAGATGCTGCATCTCTAGAAGAGTCAGAATATTTAGACTCAGAATATTTAGACTCAGAATATTTAGAGTCAGAATATTTAGAGCCAGAATACGCTCGATATCCAATAGTCAAACGCAATTGGCAAGGGTTGAAGCGCTTAATTGCTTGGTTGGAAATTGAACCTCAAGTTACCAGCTTGCAAACCAAGGGAAAAGAATTGTTGGGGCCGGGATTAAGTTTGCTGGGAACTAAATCACCCCAAAAATCCGATAGTAGCGAATTGCCGGAAAATAGCGAATCGCAGAACACCCAACTGCAGAGACATACGGAACTACAGGAAATTAGCACACCGCAGGAAAATAGCGCACCGCAGGAAAAAACTAAAAAACGGATCTCCCGCCGCCCTAGATTTTGGATAAGTTTAGGTGTGGTAAGTATAGGCGGGGGCGCTTTAATCTACGGTTTATGGATTTTGTACACCTTAGACAAAGGTTTGCCAGATGTTAACGATTTGTCAGCGTTTAACCGCGACGGAACGCTGACAATTAAGGCAGCAGATAATACGATTTTGTTGCAGTCGGGGCCTGCAACTAGAGATAAACTGAAACTTAAAGAAATTCCCGAACTCTTGGTTCAAGCTTTTATTGCCATAGAAGACCGCCGTTTTTATCAACATCGCGGGGTGGATTATCAAGGTATTGTGCGATCGATTGTTTCTAATTTGATCGCGCGAGATTTAGTGCAGGGCGGCAGTACAATTACGCAACAATTGGCTCGCGTTGTTTTTCTCAATCAGGAAAGAAGTATTAGGCGGAAAGTTCGAGAAGCTCTTTTAGCTCAAAAAATAGAGCGGGAGTTGAGTAAAGAGCAAGTTTTAGAAAGATATTTAAATCTGGTTTATTTGGGTTCAGATGCCTACGGAGTGGCAGATGCAGCGTTGGTTTTCTTTAGCAAAACAGTCGATAAATTAACTTTGGCAGAGATGGCAACTTTAGCGGGTTTGCCCCCGGCACCGAGCGAATATTCGCCTTTGGTTAATCCCGATATTGCTAAGCAACGCCGCAATCTTGTGCTGCAACAAATGCAGGAAGCGAAGGTAATTACAGAGGCTGAGGCGAAGGCGGCGATGGCGGAACCTATCGCCGTTAAACCAAGTCCGCCGAAGCGATTTAAAGTGGTCGCGCCTTATTTTGCTAGTTACATTCGGAAGGAATTGCCACGCTATGTTTCTCAGGATGCTTTGGAAGCTGGCGGTTTGACTGTTGAGACGACGGTGGATTTGAAGTGGCAGAAAATAGCGGAAAAGGTGGTTAAAGATGCGATCGAAGTTGATGGCCGCCGTCAGGGTTTTGAACAGGCCGCTTTAGTTTCTATGGACACTAAGACTGGGGAAGTTAAGGCCCTGGTAGGAGGTGGAAATTTTAAGGAAAGTGAATTTAATCGCGCTACGCAGGCTTTGCGGCAGCCCGGATCGACGTTTAAAGGGTTGGTTTATGCCGCGGCGATGGCGGCTGGTTTTTCTCCCTATGACGGTTACGAAGACGAACCAATTATTATCGACGGCTATCAACCGAATAATTATGGCAAAAAATTTAGCGGTTGGCGATCGATCTCTGATGCTTTGACGCGTTCGGTGAATGTCGTAGCTGTGAAGGTGTTGATGGATGTGGGGTTTGAACCGGCGATCAAAGTAGCCAACGATATGGGAATTAAGTCGAAATTGAGTCCGATTTATTCCCTGGCTTTGGGATCTTCAGAGGTGAATTTGCTGGAGTTAACCAATGCTTACGGTACTTTAGCAGCGCAAGGGAATTTTATTGAAGCCCACGGAATTAAGCGGGTGATTAATCAGCGGGGAGATGTGATTTATCAGGCTAATTTTAAACCGAAGCGGGTTTTGGATAAGGATAGTGCTGCGATTACTACTTGGATGTTGGAGGGTGTTGTGCAAGACGGTACGGGGGGGCCTGCGGCTTTAAACGATCGCGCTGTAGCAGGCAAAACTGGTACTTCGGAAAATGTCCGGGATTTGTGGTTTATTGGTTACATTCCACAGGTTGTGACTGGAGTTTGGCTAGGAAATGATGATAATTATCCCACCTGGGGAACTAGCGGTACGGCGGCCTACAATTGGCGCGATTTTATGAGTCAAATTGTTAAGGGAATGCCGGTAGAGAAGTTTCCTAAGTTGCCGGAGTTGGAGGGCCGCAAAGGCAGTATTAAGGCTAAACCGGTGGAGCCTAAGAGGATTATTCGGGGAATGATTGTGAATGAGGATGGTGCGATCGTACCTTACAATCCCAATCCTCAACCCCGGTATCGCCAGTGGGAAGAGCCTGCTTATCAAGAGCCTGCTTATCAAGAGCCGGGATATTAAGCGGGTTTTACCAACAATTGCCACCCGTAGGGGCGGGTTTCACGAACAATAATCGCCTAAAACCAATAATCTCATAAACCCGCCCTCACCCAACGGCAAATTTCAATATACCTCTCCCATAATTATTGTGGAACAGGCATCCTGCCTGTTCAAAACTGGCTTTTCTGGAGATGTCTAATATCATGTCCGCTCGATTGACCATAATATCCCGGCCGGGCGGGTTTTTGAGATTGTCCATTATTGGCAGATATTATTGGTGAACCCGCCCCTACCTAATTTCGGGCGAAGCGAAGCGGAGGGAATCGACCGGACATGATATAATGTACAAAAAAATCTAATCTCGTTTGATCCGCACCATAAAAAAGCCGTCCATGTGATGTCTGTGCGGCCAAACTTTCACCCATCCTTCGGGTGATGGCTGTACTGGTAAATCAATTGTTGGCGGTTCGATTTGCCAGTGAGGATTGCTGTCTAAGAACGATCGAATAACTGTTTCATTTTCCAAGGGATGAATTGTGCAAGTTGCATACACTAATACGCCGCCGGACTTGACAAATGTCGCTGCATTTGCTAGCAATTCCGATTGCAGTTGAGATTGTTGTTGAATGTTTTCGGGCGTGTGGCGCCAGCGGGCGTCGGCGCGGCGGTGGAGGGTTCCGAGGCCGGAACAAGGTGCGTCTAGTAAAACTCTGTCTGCGAGGTTAACAAACTCTGGGAAATGGCGGCTGTCTCCGGTATGAATTTTAATGGATTTCATCTGGAGTCTGTCTGCATTTTCTTTAAGTTTTTTGAGTCTGCTGGCGGTTTTGTCGCAGGCATAAATAGTGCCTTCATCCTGCATTAATTCGGCGCTGTGGGTGGTTTTTCCCCCCGGCGCGGCGCAGGCGTCGATGATAGTTTCCCCTGGCTGGGGCGCTAGTAAATGGCTGACTAATTGAGCGCTGCTGTCTTGGATTGTCCACCAACCTTCGCTGTATCCGGGGAGGTTTTGAATTGCGCCGATGCTGCCATTTAGTCTTAATGCTTGTGGCAAGTTGGGGATTCTGCTAACCCTAATGTTGTGGGATTTGAAGGCCGCTTCGATTTGGGCGATCGAGCTTTTTAAGGGATTGATTCTCAGGTCAATTGTGGGGGATTGGTTGAACCATTCACAGAGTTGTTCGGTTTCGGTTTCGCCTATTTGTTCGATCCACAATTCTATTAGCCATTCGGGGAAGCTGTGCAAAATTCCTAGGCGTTCAACGGGTGATTTATAATTGGTAACTGTTAATGGGTTTAAGTCGTTATCTGTTAAACGGATGTATTGGCGCAACAAACCGTTGACAAAACTGCTGAGTCCTGAAAATCCGTTTTCTTTTGCTAGTTGAACGGTGGTGTTGACGGCGGCGGAGGGGGGAATCTGGTTGAGATATTCGAGTTGATATAACCCTAAATGTAAGATTGTGCGGAGTTCGGGCGGTTGTTGGGAGGATTTCTTTGTCGCTAGTTTGTCGATGATGAAGTCGATCGATCGCATTCTCCTGACGCTACCGTAAACTAATTCTGTGACTAAACGCCGATCGAGGTCGTTGAGTTGAGAATTGCTGAAAGCGCGATCGAGTGCGGCATCTGCGAATGCACCGCGGCGGTGGACTTCGCGGAGTGCGAGAAAAGCTATTTGGCGGGGATTTTGCATGGTTAAGATATGGAGACCTAGAAACCGGGTTTTTTACGATAATACTTCGTTACAGCCCGCAGATTCGGTGAAAAACCCGGTTTCTGACCACCCGTGCGTCCAGGACTCTAAAAGTTTCAAATTTCCTCTGGATTTATCCCCATTTCTCGGAGTTTTTCTGAAAGGCGATCGGCTTTTTGCTGTACTAACTCTTTCTCCTCTCGTTCTTGTTCCATTTGTCTTGATAACTCCACATAAGACAAAAACTTGAGTCCATCGGGACGATAAATTTCTAAATCTCCCGATGCAGTTTCAAAACGTGTCTGCAAACGCGGACTTACCCAACCCTCCATTGATTCAATATAGTTGAGTTCTCCGTCACTTCGCACCCAACCCATTAACTCATTATCCTTTAAATCGTAGAAATAACATTCTTCAACCCCATAATTATCGTAAAACTTAAAAAGCTTAAATATTGTTCCCATGCGGTTGCCAGGGGAAATGATTTCAAAGACAACTTGCGGCGCAATATTATCTTCAAGCCACTGTTGGTAGGAACCTCTGTAACCTTTCGGTCTGCCAAACACTACCATAGTATCAGGTGCTTGGCAAGTTTTGTTATCTCCTTCGACAGGATACCACAGCAAATCACCTGCTACAAAGACATTTTCGTGGTCTTTGAATAAGGCATCTATTCCGCCTTGAATTTTTACTATTAATTGGAACTGTTTGGTGTTGTCAGACATGGGTTTTCCGTCGCTGTCTGGGTAGATGATTTCTGGCAAAGTTTGAGAGGGAATTGTTGTTGTCATGGGGATGACTCCATTGCTAGTAGCATCAATTTCTATTTTAGATCGATTTTATAGGACTTACCCAGGGGGCCCAGAAACCGGGTTTTTCACGAAAAGACTTCGTTGCAATCGGCAGATTAGGTAAAAAACCCGGTTTCTTTGTCGGAGTGCGTAAGTCCTGTTTTACTTATTCGGGTTTTGTTGACACCCATGGTTCTAATACAGCGGCTTCCAGGTTTATAAAGTACACCCCAGAAACCGGGTTTCTTCTGGATTTCTCGCCAGAAACCGGTTTTATTCAAGAAA
>NZ_JAUBOR010000015.1:58888-140378 GCF_036700305.1 Microcoleus sp. Z1_A1 | reverse complement strand
GTGGAAAGCCAAAAAAATTAGATATTTAGTTCCAGCCCCCAGATTCATCTGTGGAATCAATCTAAAATCTAAAATCTAAAATCTAAAATCGACTGACCGGCCTCTGCAAGCTGTTGAGTATTTAACCATGGCCCCACATGAACCCAGCGCCTTTTCCAAGAATTTGCCCGATCCGAAGCGGCTGCCTGCTGTTGAAATAGACGAAATACTCACTAGCATTCAACATTCTCACAGTTTCTATTACAAAGTGATGAATCTTGAGGTTTGGGCGCTGGTGGAAACCTTGGATGGGATGTTTCCCGGCGCTTGGGGTCAGTTTATGAGCAACCGCCAACTTGCAGTTAAACAGTTTTTGGAACGCGATCGCGTTCCAAATTCTCCGGTTGATGCTGAGGATGCGGGGGAGAAGTCCGATCGAAGTCAGAAGAAGGAAGAAGCCGGGAGTCAGGAGTCAGGAGTCAGAAACAAGCAGGAAGAAGAATAAAAGCAGATTTTCAGCTTTAAACCCCCCGTACTCCCAGGGCGGTTTCATTCTCACCAAAAACATGAATTTTGTAGGGGCCGTGCTACCCCTACAAGAAAATGAAACCGCCCTGCGGTACTCCCGTGATTAAGAGGAGTAGGGGGGATCGAAACTCAGCTACAAGCGACATTTATTATGGGTTTCAATCTTAAGTTGACATACAGCGGATTCCAGGTTTATAAAGTACACCCCAGAAACCGGGTTTCTTCTGGATTTCTCGCCAGAAACCGGTTTTATTCAAGAAACCCGGTTTCTCTGTACTTCACTTACCTGGAAAGTGCTGTAAATGCCGATCGCCCGTTAGCGAAGCCCTCGAAGAGGATCGCCCTTACAGGTGAATTTTGGCATCAACTTGAGGCAATCCCATGCTGTAGTTGACAGCGCGGCTGTTGAGATTGTAGCTGATTTGACCTTTTTGTAAGAGCGATCGTACCAAGTGTTCCAACTCCGAACCGATGCGGCGGAGGTTGTACTCGGTCAAGTCTTCGCCCTCGTAAGCGTCTACGAGTTGGTCAAATTTGGCATATACCTCTTTGACTGACTCGTCATTCCAGTTAAGTTCGTTATCTGGGTCAATGTCGAGGGTCAAAAGGTCGTTGCTGGGTACGAGTTCGTTATCTTCGAGGATGGCGGTGTATATGCGAATATGGCGGGTTGTTGACTTAAGCTGCATGACTTCTTATGTGTAAAGATTTTTTGCTGAATTAATTGTAATGGCACAGAGATGCGCGGGGAGGGTTGGCGATCGTCAATTTCTCGGAATCCCGAAATTTTTTAGTTGTTCGGCAGTCCAATTTTTGTAATATTCAGTTTTCTCTAAAGAATCGGAAGCTGGCTTCAGCTTAGAATTTACTTGAACAGTGAAGCCCGGATACGGCATCCTCCTAGTATGAAGCCCGTCAATATTAAAATCTTCTTCGGGATGGATGTGAAAAGCCAGCAAGCCCAATTCTGAAATCTGATTATTCAATTTGTCTATCAATTCTTTAGTTTCGGGCGCAGTAATTGCGGTTTTTTCGGGATTAATTACTACCATGATTTCAAATTCCGAATTGTAAAATTCATAAATCGATTTCATTATGGCAGAATCGCGATCGAACTCAGTCCGCGCTGAAAAACGCTCGATTTTGAATAAAATTTGATTTGCCAAGCGTGCCTTTTTAGTGAAGGGACAAATTGGTAAATCGCTGAAAACTGGATGCGGTAACTCGACAAACTCGGTCATCCATCTGAGGGTAGATTCTATAATTTCCGTGTCAGATTCATTCATCGACAATCTATGTATTTGATCTTTCACACTCATCATACTCTATTTGTATGGAGGGCGATGCACACCTTTGGTGTCAATTTAACACTATTTCCCTCAGTCCGGCAGGGGTTTAAACCCCTGCCTCATAGCAAAAGTCCTCTGAAGAGGACTGAAGAACTCATTAGTCCTCTTCAGAGGACTTAAGCTATTAGCCAGGGAATTCATTCCCTGGCGGACTTTCGGTTAAATTTACACCAATAAATTGTCCACCTTGCTGTTTAATGCGATCGAATTTATTCGTGAATTGTCCCATCTGGCATAATTGCACCTGCGAGTTTTGCCGTTCCCAGATTTACCACCCCACTTAGGTTTGCTCCCTGTAGGTTGGCTTTTTCTAGGTTTGTATTATCCAAATCTGCCCCACGTAAGTCTGCCGAAGTTAAGTCGGCTCCAGTAAAATTACCATAACGAAGGTTAGCCCCACAGAGATTTCCTTCAGTTAATATTGCTCCGCTGACATTACATTGAAGACTTCCACCAACCAGATTAACTTTTGTCAGATTAGCACCACTAAAGTTTGCCCCACTTGTTTCTGTATTTTTCAGATTCGCTCCACTCAAGTCTGCGGCAGTTAGGTTAGCCGATGCTAAATTTGCCTGCATCAGGTTGGCTCCTATCAGGTTTGCCGCCGTTAAGTTGGCACTACTCAAATTTGCTCCGCTTAAGTTAGTTTTATTCAAATTAGCTTGCAGGAGTTTTGCACCCTGCAAATTAGCCGTAGTTAGATTTGCACCACTCAAGTTAGCTTCACTCAAGTTAACTCTGCTCAAGTTACGACGAGCTAGGTTTGCTTCTTTCAGTGAAACATTAGGAGCAATTAAGTAAGCACCTGCTTTAACAGGGTCAAAGCCTCTGGGGAAGACAGTCTGTGCGTTGTAAAGTGCTTGTTGAAGTTTTGAGCCTTCAAGGTTTGCCCCTTCAAGGTTTGCCATTAATAGGTTAGTATCACTTAGGTTTGCATTACTCAAATCAGCCTTCATCAATTTTGATTCCCTCAAGTTCAACCCTGTTAAGTTTGCTTTAGTGAGGTTTGCTCTGCTGAAGTTTGTCTGCGATAACAAATAAACACTACTGAGATTTACCCCACTCAAATTAGCTTCACTTAGGTTTGAGCCTTGCAGATTTACTTCACTTAAATTTGCATTTATGAAGTTTGCTTTCCCTAAGTTGGCTGAGCTGAGATTGGCTTGGTGAAGGTTTGCATGACATAAATTTGCCTCACTGAGGTTAGAACAGTATAAGTTTGTTTCAGAAAGTTCTGCACCGCTTAGATTAGCCCTACTAAAGTTGACCTGACTCAGGACTCTTCTGCTCAGATTTACTCCGGCGAGATTAACTCCCGTAAAATCTCGTTCTCCCTGATTATACCGTTGCAAAAAATCCTCAGCACTAATAGCGGGTTCCAGATTTTCTAGTGCAGAATCATCTATTTTTGCCTCTTCCTCAGATTGCACAGTATCCGCATTTACAGGAGTAGCAGCCGGCTGTTCTACTGCTTCGCTAGATACTGGAATCGGTGTTTCCTCGATCGCCTCTTCCCGCAATAACCGATCCACCCGATCGCTAAACCGCCTCACAACCTCAGCATCATCAAGCTTCTCAGCAGCATTCGAGCTTTTATCAACCGCATTCTCAACATAATACTTGTCTACAAAACTTTGCAACCCAGCATTATATCCCTGTCCTAGCGCCTGAAATCTCCATTCGCCATTCTTCTTATACAAACGTCCAAATTCTAAAGCCGTTTCTTGGGAAAAAATCTGATTTAAATTGTACCGAACCAATTCGCTAAGAGTTTCTCGGTTGTAAAGCCGGATAAAAGCATTTGTAACTTGACTAAAACTTTGATTCTTTTCCTGTCCCTCGTGAAGAGTCACAACAAACACAATTTCCTGAATCGCCGAATTGATTTTACTCAAATCCACATAAACCGTCTCATCATCTCCGTCTATTTGTCCATTCCTGTTGTCTCCCGAATGCCGCACCGCACCGTCCGGCGATGTCAAATTGTTGTAAAACACAAAATACTTTTCATCAGGAATCCGACCGTCCGCCGCTAACATAAAAACAGATGCGTCAATGTCGCAGTTTTGTGCTGTCTGGCTGACTTGCCAACCCAGGGCGATCGCAATTTTACTGAAATTAGGAGTTTCTTTAGAAAGATTGAACCTTTCACCCTTCGTTAATTCGATACTCATATGCGATAATTCCCTTACCTCATAAATGGTATTAATTATCTCATCTATGTTAACCCGATCGCAAATTGGATTTTATCTCGAAGACATCGAAACCCCAATTGGCAGAACCGTCAATTTAACTCTTACCGGACTAATTCTCCTATCTTCGACCAGCTTCATCGCCGAAACTTACCCGATTTCGGAAACTGTCAGAATTAATTTGCAAACTCTCGATACAGCGCTTTTAGTTGTTTTTGTGTTTGAGTATTTATTGCGACTATGGTGTGCCGAAAATCGAGTTAAATTTATTTTTAGTTTTTTTTCAATTATTGATTTGCTGGCAATATTACCATTTTTACTGGGATTTGTCAACGTCAGTTTTATCCGAATTTTTCGCTGGTTTAGAATTCTCCGACTCATCCGCTTTCTGGAATTAAAAATTTCTATTTTCCGCATCAGCAGCGAAGATGGCGTGATTTTTGCTCGGATTTTGTTTACTTTGCTGGCAATAATTTTTGTTTATTCTGGTTTAATTTATCAAGTCGAACATCCGGCAAATCCCGAAAGCTTTGCAACTTTTTTGGATGCTGTTTATTTCTCGGTTGTCACCATGACGACTGTGGGATTTGGCGATGTTACGCCGATTTCGGAATCCGGCCGTTTTCTAACTATTTTGATGATTCTGACGGGAATTGCTCTAATTCCTTGGCAATTGGGGGACTTGATTAAACACTTAGTTAAAAGTGCTAATCACGGAGAAGCTGTTTGTAAAAGTTGCGGTTGGTCTGTACACGATGCTAATGCTAGATTTTGTAAAATGTGCGGCAGTCAATTAGAGAATGGTTGACTGTTGACTGTTGACTGTTGACTGTTGACTACTGCCTCACCCTAGATAATTCATCCGTGTATCCGTGTCAAAATCCGTGTAGTGCTTTCCTTCTTTAAGCTAACGGTAACAAAATTTCAAATTCAGTGCCTCTGCCTAACTCCGATCGCATTCTGAACGCACCGCCGTGTTTACCCGTCACTATTTGATAGCTAACTGCTAAACTGGTTTCTTTGAGGGCGCGTTTTTCCGTAGAGAATGATTCTATGATTTTTTTGTACTTACTAGGTGACATTCCTGGCCCGTTATCTGCTATGCAAATCGAAACCCAGCGAACATGAAGTTTATCTAAATCCGGCGCAGGTTCGGGACAGCAGACTTGAGTTGTGATTTCAATTTTAGGCTGGCGATCGGCGTCTCTGACTCCTCCACCTTTGAACTCTTTCGCCAATTCTTGACCGACTGCTTCATTAATTAATGTATGAATAGCATTGGTCAAGATATTCATAAATACTTGGTTTAGCTGTCCTGCATAGCACGGCACTGGTGGCAGGTAGCCGTAGTTTTTCACTACTTGGATTTCCCTAGTCAAACGACTTTTGAGCAGCAAAAGTATGCTGTCTATGTTGGCGTGCAAGTCGGTGGGTTTGGGATAAATATCGTCGATGTGGCAGAAGTTCTGCAAACTGGTTGCTAACTTGCTCAAACGTTCTGCGCCTGATTTGATGCTGGCAACAGTTCGGAGAAAATCGTTTTGCAAAAAGTCATAGTCTATCTCTTCTTTGAGCCGTGCTATTTCCGGCGGGGGTTCGGTACAGTGCGCGTCGTAAGCTGAGAGCAATTCCATCAAGTTTTTGCTGTAGTCGGTGACGTAGGTTAAATTCCCCCAGATAAAGCCTACCGGATCTAAAATTTCGTGGGCTACTCCGTTGACTAAACGCCCTAAACTAGCCATTTTTTCGCTTTGAATCATTTGAGTTTGGGCTCTTTCGTAGCGGACTTGAGTTTCTATGCCGCGAATTTGCCAGTACGCGATGTTTAGTGCGTTAGGGTCTAAGAGGCGGTAAGATTGGGAGTCTATTTGGACGACGATCGGTTCTGCCTGCAATTCGGGCGATCGACGCAGAGCTTGTGGGGCTGCTGCCAAAATGGTTGTACTCTCTGCGAGCAATAATATTTCGAGGCGAGCGTAACTGTAGAGAACTTTCAGCGGCAGGTGCAAAAATAGCTCTGGGCCTTGGGGTTTGAGCAAATATTCCAGCAGTTGCCTGCGGGATATCATGCCAGCAAACTCTTCTGCTTCCATCAACACGACTCCCGGCACTAGGGGATGCTGTTCAAACATTTCGGCAACTGCCACGGCTAAGCAGCTCGATTTAACCTGAAAGTCATACAGGGGCAAATCCCAGAGTGTAGACTCTAGGGAAAGGTCTTGATGGCTGCCTTCGGAGAGTGAAGGGCCAAGGAGTTTGGAACTGAATTTATTTGCCACTGGAACTTTTAGTTGCCGAAACGCTGGGAAATTGAAATGAGAACCTACTACTAAGCTACCCTATCATTTCACTTTTCTGAGCGAACAACCCAGAATATTCTGGAGTTGATCATGTTGTGCCAACTATAGGCAGGAGAATTTCAAATTCAGTATTCTTACCTGGTTGCGATCGCAATTTGAGTTGGCCCCCGTGCTTTTCTGTGACGATTTGATTGCAGATAGCCAGCCCCATACCGCTGCCTTTGCCTGCTGGTTTAGTGGTAAAAAAGGTGTCAAATATCTGCTGGTGATTTTCTGGGGCAATGCCGGGCCCGTTATCGGCAATGCAAATTGCCACCCGCTTGCCGAGTTCGGTTTCTATAACTTTAGTGGTAATTTCGATTTGGGGCTGCCAGTTGTCCCCGCACGGGGTGTGTATTTCTCGATCGGCTGCGTACTCTGTCAGGGCGTCTAGAGCATTAACTAACAAATTCAAAAACACCTGACTCAACTGTCCGGAGTAGCCGCTAACTAGCGGCAGTTCGCCGTAATTTTTAACCACTTCTATGCTGTTTTTAAAGCGGTTTTTCAAAATTAACAGCGTCATCTCCACGCATTCGTGAATGTCTGTCTCGGCTGGTTTTGTCTCGTCCATGTGAGAGAAGTGGTGCAGCCCGTTAACTATTTTTAGCAATTGCGAGGCTCCCAACTCCATCCCTTCTAAGGTAATCGGCAAATCTTCTTGTAAAAAATCAAATTCAATTTCCTTTTTAAGGGCATCAATTCGGGGACAGGGTGCCGAATATTCTTCTTCATAAACCGACATTAGCTGTAGCAAGTTTTCAAAATAGGACAGCAGAAAAGTTAAATTTCCCCAAATACAGTTCAGCGGATTTCTGATTTCGTGGGCGACTTCTGCTACAATCCTGCCCAAACTCGCCATTTTTTCTGTTTGGATGAGTTTGGCTTGGGTTTGTTTGTGGAGTAACTTATTTGTTAATTGGTGAATTCTTGATTGAGCGACCATTAATTGGTGTACGTCTAACAGCTTGTAGGTCTGGGGGGCTATTTCCACTACTACGGGTTCGTAAACTAATTCTGCTGACCTGTAAAGAGATTCCTGAGCCGCTTCTACTATTAATTTACTGCCTGGAACCACCAGCAAATCTTGTTTGGAAAACCTGTACAATACCTCTATCGGTCGCTTGAAAAACATTTCTAATCCGTAGCGACGGTTAATTTTTTCAAAAAATTGACGCCTGGATATTATGCCTACAAAATTACCCCGATCGGTCAAAATGACGCCGGGAAGCATGGAATTTTGTTCAAAAGCCTGGGCTACTTCTTTTGCCTGTTGAGTTAATTCAATTTGGCAGTTGTAAAGTGGCAGGTCTAGGAGAGTTGATTCTAAGGAGATGTTCCAAGTACAAATTTCAGGTATATGCAACACTGATAACTCCGAGCTAGTCTCACGCACAGCAAACATAGATGAAACCCCTGTTAAAAATTGTATTCATGAACAACTTAAGTTGCTATTAATTCATAACGGGTAATTGGTAGCGGGTAGTTGCTAATTTGTCAAATTACAACAGCACCCGATGGGAAAACCCGATCGCAGTAGCATTATCTGCTAAAGATTTTGTTTCTAAGTCAATATTAAACGATCGAAGCTTTTGTGGAACTTACGGAGTAGGCGCTTTAAACTTTTTACCATGATATACCTGCGATCGGGTGTTTTCGGAAAATTTTTAATATTTATAACTAATTATTGTGATAAATTATACCATTTTTCCAGTTATCGAAGGGAATTGGAGAACCGCGAGCGGGTTATCAGTGAATATACGGGCATCCTTCAAGGGTTCGAGGGCCCGGATTAGCCATCGTCCAAGGGGCTTGAGGCTGCAACTGTCCAGACTGGGGCCCAGGCCAAAGGAAGTTCGGCAACGGATTCGCTTTCTTCGGATGTAACTGAGATGTTGCACCATTCTCAACAAGCTTTTTATGAACAGGCTTTTCGGCCTGTTCCACAAGAAAATTCACTCTTTGACAGAACAGGCCCGAAAGCCTGTTAAGCGAGAATGGTGCAAGATGTGAGATGTAACTGAATGTAACGGATAGAAGGCTTTAGTTATCTAGGAGAGAAGGAAGAAGCAATGTTCCGCAAGGGTTTGTGGAATTAAGAACATCCTAACCGTATTGGCTGTTGCTATTCCACTCAAAAGAAATGCAACTTTAGGCAACTTCCGAACCTCGACAGTCATCAGTTTTTTGCAATCTGCAATCTCCAATCAGCAATCTCCAATTCTCTTAGGGTTCCACCTCCGGCCAGAGGCGTTCTAGCTGATACCGCCAAGCGGCAAGAGTGTTTTCGCGAGACTCTCGGCCTAGTTCCATTTCACCCATCAATCCCTCTGCGTAAAAACGGTCTAAAGTCTGAAGGGTAGTTTCCACAGACTGTCCCTGCATCTTCGCAGCTTTGATGATTTGACGGATGCGGCTTTCTATCAAACCGTCGAAAAAGTCAGACAAACCTCTCTCTTGCAAAGCCAGCAGTCTGGCGACGGCGGCTGAGAAATCGGAGGCTGCGAGTGTGGCCGGGCTGTGCTGAAATACTCCCCACAAAACGTTTTGATGTAAGGCGTAGCGAGTTTCGAGGGTGGTGTCAAAGTTAGCTTCTAGCAGTTTATCAAGAAATGGTTGAGCTTCCTGGGCATCGGCGATCGGCAGCAAAATCCGCAGCCAACTCCCGTCTTCTGAAAGGAGGACTAACAGGCGAAAATTGGGGGTTTCTACTTGCCAAGAAGTGGCAGCAGGCATCTCAACACTCTCACCAAATAAGTCTTTAAGGGTATTGCTAATTTCTTCGGGAGTCATAATGATTTTAGATTTTAGATTTTAGATTTTAGGTGTCAAAATTTGTCGTATTTACCAGTATCGCATAGTATCAACTCCATCTCTAATCTCTAATCTCAAATGGATTTAGTAAAAGTAGGATGTATACCGAGCACATTTCAACGCTTGGTGTTTAGGCGTGCACCTTACCCTATCGATATTTACCAATATCGGTCAATCTAAAATCTAAAATCTAAAATCTAAAATTGGTTTATGGTAGCCAGCGGGGGTGATAGCCGGCAAAGGGAAGTTCTTCTGGCTGTAGTTTGGCGGGAGAACCGTCTGCGGGTATTTCTACTAAGGGTAGCAGCCAGAGGCGGCTGGTGGCGATCGACTGTCCACTATCGTTGCGGGGACTGTCTGCTGCTGAGGGAGTTGCTGCTGTGACTGATTGGTCGAAAATTAATGCCAGTCCGTCGGGAGATAAACTGATTTGGGTATCTAATTGGTTGGGCAAAATCAGCAGCGGTTTGATGGTTCCTACCAAACGAGTACCCTCTTTTTTGAGGTCGATGGTGGCGATGAAAGGCTGTTCTTTGTAGCTTTCTGTTTTGAGGCGTTGGGCTAACAAACAGTAGAGACGCTGAACTTGGTTGTCTTCGTTTTTGCGGGGATCGAAATAAACAGCCATAATGCTGCCGGGAATACGCAATATTTCTTGTTCTACACCTTGGTTATCTAAGATGAAAAGCGATCGAGTAAAATCGCTGTTGTATTTAACATAGGCGGCGGCCGAGTTGTCGCGGGCCATCCCCAATACTTGTTCGTATTTTGGCAAAAATTCGACTGGATCTGCTTCGGGTTTGAGGGGGACGATCGCTAATCCTTGTTTTTGAGATATTACCATCGATATGCTATCGGGGCGAATCATAAAATCTCCGCCTTGTTCATTTTCCAATGGTCTGGGCGGCACTTTTTCTTCCACAATCCAAGGACTGAAATCGCCGGGATTGCGGCGGTTGACGCGCTGGACAACTATGATTTTTCCGTCGGCTGAGAGGTCGAATTTGAGGTTTTGGTAATCTTTGGAGTCTAAGATTTTGTCGATTCTACCGGCTGGGTATTTTGGTTGATTTCCTGAGCCTGATTGGGGGTTGAGGCCGGTGGTGACTGTGAAGAGTTCTTGATTGAGGGTGCCGCGAGTACGGGCGATAGATCGATCTGTGGCGGAGAATAAAATGCGATCGCTGTCGGGATATGGTTTAAAATCGGTGACAACTAAATCTTTGGGAGTCAGCGGTATTGGTTTCGAGTCGCTGCTGGTGAGATTGACTAGCATTAATCTGCTTTCTGTTTCGCCTTGGACACCGATGTAAGCAAAAGCTCGATCGCGGCTGCGAAAGGAACTGCTAAACGGTTGCATTAGCGTTCCTTTATTTTGGTTTTTTTCTCCGAAATACTTGTCGGTTGCTCCGGCGAGTTTTAATGTGTAGGTAACGCCGTAGGGTGCTGGATCTTTGAGGGTGTAAGCCATGCGCCTTCCAGCCCAACTAAATTTACCGGGGAGGGGGGGTTCTAGCTTTAAGTTTTCCTCGACGGTGGGCTGGTTCATCGGCCGAAAGAATGTGAGGATAAAGCCGGTATCTTCGGCGCCGATTTGTTTGTTTTCCCAGGTAAATTCTCGCACTCTGGGTGCTGTGCGATCGCCGCTCAGCAGCAGCAGCCCGATTAAGAAGCTCAGCACTAGCATGAGGATGATGGCCGTGCGGTCGATCGGCTGTTTGAATGGCCCAATAGCGAAGGGTGAAGGATTAATTTTTTTCTTAAAAATACTCACCAATCTTTCTCTCCTACTTTCTGCTGAAAATTAACTACCAAATTTTCCCTATTAAATTTTACACTTATGGGCCCATTCCTAACACTCACCCAGCCATTTTTTTACCACAGTAAATGGCTGCAACGAGTTAGTTCCCGTAACAAACCTAGTTTTTGAAACTTGTGGTGCCTCCAGGACTGAATGAAACTTAAGATATTAATTAGGTGGGACACGCTGCAGTTTCAACAGGTTTGTTTACTGAAACAGTTGATTGATGGGGATTAAATCCATCGGTGATATTTTATCTATCGGCAGATCCAAACCAAAAGCCACTCTACATGAAATTAGAGTTGCCAGCACCCCTAAAAACAGTGCTGTTAATTGAATATCCTGCCAAAAACAAGTTAGTCCTTCTTTCCACAAACCGTAGTTAGTTACTGCGTAGGTAGGAAGGTCGCCGAGAGCTACAGCAATCACGGCACCTAAATTACCTTTTAAGTGATATCCCAGCGGTATACTTATACATAGATTCACAAAAGTCAGCAGATTTCCCATAGCTTGGTACTGAGACTTTCCTACGGCTAACAGACAAGAACCCATCAGATTGTAGAGGGTGGTGTGCCAGATACCTAAAGCCAAGATAGGCATCATCCAAGATGCCGCCTCATACTCTTTCCGATACAGTGTTAAAATTAACTGATCTCCGAAGCTCACAAAAATTGCTAAACCTACGGCTAATGGTATTAGAATTAACTTGCGGTTCTTAAGTATCTTCGCGCGCAACTCCTCCCGCGGCAACTCTGCCAGCATAGAAATCGAGGGAAAAATGACCCGGCCGCTAATGGCGATGATGACTTGGCGCGGCATATCGCCGAGAGTAAAAGCGATGCCGTAAATGCCCAAGGTTGTTAAAGTAAATATTTTCCCCAGGATGAGTCTATCGGCTTGAGAACACAAGAAATACAAAGCCGTAGACAGAAATATCCATTTCCCATAAGAAAATATTTCTTTAACTGCTTCTTTATCCCAAGCAAAGCGGTTTGACTTGCCGGGAATCAAAAAATGGCTCCATACTAACTCTATTAAAGCTCCACTCAAGCCGCCTGCAACGATCGCCCAGACGCTGCGATCGAACCAGGCCCAGACAATCATTACTGTAGTAGAAAAAATCTGTTGGCCCAACTCAAAAATTACTACTTTCTTCACTGCCATTTTGCGTTCTAGGCTGGATGTGGCAGTGGATTTAAAGCCTCCTATTAAGGAATTTATACCTATTACTGGAATCAACCACTCCAGACGGGTATCTCCATAAAAACTCGCAACAGGCTGGGTAATTATAATCAAACAAATCCAAACGAAAAAGCTGCGAATGACTTGCAGTGTCCAAGCGGTGTTGAGAAATTGAGGATCTTCCCCGCGCTTATTCTGGATGATGCTTGGGCCTAGACCTATGTCTGAAAATAAGTTGATCCCTATGATGAAAACGTAGGTTAGACCTACGAGACCAAATAGTTCGGGTAAAAGCAGACGCGTCAGGATTAAGTTACTGCCAAATCGGATAATTTGACTGCTTGCATAACTGGCGATCGTCCAGGCCGCACCTTTGATAGCTAATTTTTTTTCTGCTGACATATACTCAGAATTTATTTACTAATGACGAGTGTAGTTGCTGAATTTACTTTTGGCAACTACTACAGGATGCTTTTGCAAGTTTGATCGCTGACTGTACAGTATCTTAATTTGTATACGCAGGACGGTTCTGGACTGTCGATCTCGCAATCAAGGTAAAATTTAATCTGATACTTATTCCACATCTAATAATCATAAGGGTTTTTTGGTTCAGGAATTGGTTTGAGGGAGGATGCTTGAATGGTTAATTTGCGCTTGCCTTGCAGTTCTTCTACGATCGTTTCTCCTTCTATTTCTAGCCAACTGTCTGGGGCAAAGGCGGCGCGGCTTTGACCGATCGGTAGTTTTACAGGCAACCCGATCGGATAGGCGTCTGCCGCGCAGCAGGTAATGATAAAACGCCCGAGCCACATATATTGTTCGGCTATGTTGGGGGGGTGAATTACAAATCCTTGAACTTTGACTTTTTGACCTCTGTATGTATCCGGTTCGGGGTTGAAATTTAACAGCCGCACCCATTCGACGAGCGATCGATTTTCTGGTTTGGTAGTATTGCGAAATTCTTGGGGTTGCAGTCTGGTGATGGGCAGGGCTTCGGTGAGGCCCCGTTCTAAAGCTGTCTGGCTGGTAAATGTGCGTGGCGTTATTAGTAAACCTATTAATGCGACGCTCAACATTAAGGTGCTGCCGATACTGGGGGGAAACAAAGTAACGTGTTCAACTTCTGTGATTCTGAGAGAGTTATTTGCTGTTGATGTCCGCGATTGCTTTGTGGTGCGATCGAGTTTTAAGAGTTCCCAAGTTTTTAAACCGCCAATAACTATTAAGCCGATTCCTCCTGCTAGAGTCAAGCCAAAGTAATTGGGGTGAATGAGAATGCTTAATTTGCCCGTGATCCAATATTTGAGGAGCAATATTCCCCAGGCTAAGATAGCTAGGGCATCCAGCCAGGGGCTAATTTTTTTTAAATTCATTTTTTAAGAGTGACTGGGAAGGAAGAGGGTAGAAGGAAAAGAAAAAAAACTATCCGTATATCGGTGACTTCTGTGTCGGGGAGCAAGGTAATTGAAAATAGCCCAGCGAAAATCATCGTATGAGTTGTCTGTTTGAGCTAGTTTATTAACCTAAATGCAAGTTAATAGAAAGGGTCATTAAAAAGGTTAACTGAGCTGCTAATACAATTAAGTAAACTACGGCTCTACCTTTGAAAATTGACAGCATTAAACCGATACCTTTGAGGTCAATCATCGGGCCGAAAACGAGAAAGGCTAACAGCGAACCGCTGGTAAATGTGGAAGCAAAAGACAGGGCAAAAAAGGCATCTACTGTAGAACAAATCGATACGACTGCCGCTAATAGCAGCATGGCTAGAATCGAGGAAACGGGGCCTTGGCCGAGGTTGAGAATTAGTTCGCGGGGGGCGCCAACTTGAATGATGGCTGCGATCGCACTTCCGATTACCAACACTCCTCCTAATTCGCGCAACTCCTGTACCATAGTATCTAAAAGCAGGCGCAGACGCTCTTTAGAAACGGGGTGGAACATTGAGGAAAGTTTCGAGGTTTTTTCTGTTTTGCCTGTTTGTAATGGCTTCCAGTTGTCTTGTAGCAAAGATTCGATCGGCACCACCCCCCCCGGCTGACCGAGCATAAATGTTCCCGACTGCAACAGCAGCGGAGTGTTAGCTTGGACGAGTTCTTTTTCGGAAAACTCTGGTTTTGGCAGAGGAATCGCACGGGCTACAGAGGGTTGCAGCAGAGGCCGCAAGTCTTTTTGGGCGCTGAACACCCAGCCGATAATTGTGGCTATAGACAGAGAAAATACCACCCGAAAAACTACAATTTCTGGCTGATCCCGAAATGCCGTCCAAGTAGCCCAAATTACCACGGGGTTGATGGTGGGGGCCGCCAGCAAAAAGCCGATCGCGGCTGGTGCGGGTACTCCCTGCATCAGTAACCTGCGGGCTACGGGCACGTTACCGCACTCGCACACGGGAAACAAAAAGCCGATCGAACTGCCCATCAAAGCCGCCAGCAGCGGGTTTCGCGGGATGCGCGATACGAGTTTGCGTTCGTCTACAAACCCCAGCAGCAAACCTGAAAATAAAACTCCGAGCAGCAGAAAAGGTATTGCTTCTACTAACAAGCTGAGAAACAGGGTGAAAGCATTATTTAACTGATTTGTCAGGGCGGGTTGCATCGATCACCTACTGGTAGATTGCTATTTAGCTATACGTCTTTGGTAGAACTCCTTGTAGATCATACCAAAGCATAGCACTAAGTTAAGATCCCGTTAATTTTATTTTGTCTTTTTTTTGCGGAAATTTGTAGAGCTTCTAATTTAATCAATGCTGATGCCTTGAATGATTGGGAATGGTTAAACTTGTTTTAATTTGAATGAACTTCTATTCATATCCGCCTCGTACAGCCAATCAATAATTGACCGAAATTATCCAGGATACAAGCCCCCGAATTTATCCCTGGGGTCAATGCTTCAATTCTAAAATCTAAAATCTAAAATCTAAAATCGATTGACTCTGCGAACCGTCGCCGATTTGATAGATATTTCGGGTAAAAATAATTGTTTTCACGACAAACTTCTAGGGGACGCACTGGCAGGTGTGTAGCTGGCTGAGCGTTACGGAGGGTTGCGAGTACCGGATCGGGGATATGGGATAAAATCGCCTCAAATGCCTTAGCACGGGCGAGGGCGGGACGCCCTCGCGATAGCCAGCTAAAATTCCGGGGCGTCACCCCCCGACTTACTGCTTTTAAATTGTCTGCTGACGGGCTGCATCGTGTTGGCGATCGGGCAATTCCGATTTTCTTCTATTATCAATCACTTATATTTCTCAGCCTAATATTTTATTAACAAAAGGTTAAGACAACTACCTAAGATTAATGAATAGTTAAATAGTAGAAACAAGCGTTAATACCGCTCAAGTCAGTATAAAATAAAGTCAGGTATAATTACAAGGGCGCATTTATCTCGGCGATCCTCAATCTTGCCTAATACTTTAAGTGGTAAAATTTTCCTTGGTACAGTCAGTTTTTTGTGTAATTTAAAATGCAGTTTGCCAGGGGGATGTCTGTCCACTCAGCAACTCACCTGCTGACCTTTGGTAGCTGAATGTCTGGCAAATAGAACCCCAAAAAAAGCGTGCTGATAAATTTATGTTGAATACCTCCTGCGTAGAAAGACCAGTCCAACCCCTCTCCGAGGCTGACCTAGGAGAACTTTGTTTAGACTCTACTCTCCAAGAATTGTCGCTTTACGATTTTCAGGTAGAAGCTACGGATTGGGGAATACGAATTTCTCAGATGTTAGAAGCTAATCCGCTGTTACCGGGAGTCATTGTGACCCATCAAGGTGAATTTGCCGGTATGATTTCCCGGCGGAGATTTTTAGAATTTATCAGCCGTCCTTTTGGGCGAGAATTATTTTTAAAGCGACCGGTGAGGGCTTTGTACCGCTTTGCCGAAACTGAGAGTTTAATTTTTCCCAGCAATACTTTAATCGTGGATGCAGCCAGGAAGTCGCTGTTGCGATCGAAAGAACTGCTTTACGAACCGATTGTGGTTCAAGTGTCGCCTCAAACTTATAGTTTGCTAGATGTGCACGAACTGTTAGTAGCTCAATCCAACATTCACGAACTAGCGACAAAATTGCTGAGGCAGCAAACTCAATCTCAACTAATTCAAACCGAAAAACTAGCGAGTTTGGGACAGATGGTAGCTGGAGTTGCCCACGAAATTAGAAATCCCGTCACCTGCATTAGCGGAAATATCGGGTTTTTGTCCAACTACTCGAAAGACATCATGGAGTTGCTGTCGGCTTACGAAGAGATTGTGGGTGACAGCGAAAAAATTGACAAACTCAAAAAACACATAGAATTTGATTTTTTGCAAGAAGATTGGGTGGAAATTCTCAAAAGTATGAAAGTTTCATCGCAGAGGCTGACCGAACTCGTCACCAGCCTGCACACCTTTTCTCACATGGACGAAGCCCACTTGAAGCAAGCTAACATTCACGAATGTATTGACAGTACGCTGCTAATTATGAAAAATCGTCTGAAGTACGGATTTAAAGTAGTTAAAAACTATGGGGATTTGCCTTTGGTAAAATGTTATTCGGGTCAGTTGAGCCAGGTATTTATGAATATCATCAGTAATGCGATCGACGCTTTGGAAGAGGTAAAAGCAGAAAAAGAATTTATGCCTGCGATTACTATTGAAACCGAGGTAATAGAAAGTTGTGACGGAGACTGTGTGAATTCGGAATTAATTCAAAATTATGTTAGGGGCGATAGACCAAATGCCAAACAGCTATTATCCGCCAGCCAAAACGGCGACTTATGCCCAGAATCTGCGGAAAAAAATCAAAATAACGCTTGGATAGCCATCCGAATTGCCGATAACGGGCCGGGAATTCCGCCCGAAATTCAGCGGCGGATTTTTGAGACATTTTTCACCACTAAACCGGCGGGGAAAGGTACCGGTTTGGGGTTGGCAATTACCCATCAAATTGTTACGGAAAAGCATAAAGGCAAGTTAAATTTGCATTCTACGCCCGGTACAGGTACTGAATTTGAAATTTTGTTGCCATGGATTTGAATGCCTGGGCGACTTGTCGATATCGATTTACCGCCCAAGCGGGGGCGGGTTTATTAGAGGAGCAATTTTAGGCGGAGATTGTTTGTAAAACCCGCCCCTACCAATCCGTTACGCTCGAAGCTGCACGGGCATTACCAAGAATGTAGCATTGACTCCGCCCAAAGGCTGGAAAATTACGGGGGCTAAAGCACCGTTTAATTGCAGTTGAATTTCTGGGGATTGAGCAGTTTTCAAAATGTCAATTAAGTATTTCACGTTGAAAGCAATATCGATGCTATCTCCCGAAATCTGTGCGGGCATTGACTCTTTGCCACAGCCGACATCTTTAGCATCTACAGACAAAGTAATTTCCTGATTTTCCTCGTCGATGCTGCATTTGAGAATATTGTTTTTTTGGTCTGCAAAAACGGCTATTCTTTCTACGGCTGCTAAGAACGATCGCCTTTCTAAGGTAATTTGTCGCTCAAAAGACGGTGGAATCAACTGCCGGTATGCGGGATATTGCCCTTCCAAGGTGCGGGTTGTCAGCCGCTGGTCTGCCCATTCAAACACTACTTGACCGTGTTCAAAATGCAGGGTGACAGGTTCAGTCCACTGGCGCATCACCAGCATTCTTTCTACTTCCCGCAATGCTTTAGCGGGGACTGTCACCTCAAATTCTTCTTGGGTTTCTTCGCCTTCAGCTTTTTCATTGGCAGTTTGAACTACTGCCAATCTGTGGCCGTCTGTAGCTGCAAATTCCAGGCAATCTTGCAATACCTTTAAATGCACGCCTGCAAGTACCTGTTTTGCCTCGTCGGGGCTAGTAGCAAATAAAGTTCCTTTGAGTCCTTCTATCAAGGCTTCCGGTGGCAATTTAAGGATTGTTCCGGCTTCGATTGCGGGCAATTCTGGGAATTCTTCCGGGCCCATGCCTCTAACTTGGTAGCTGCCAGAACTGCAAGTGAGATATGCTACGGTGTCTCCCGCTTCGTCTTCTAGAGTAATCTCTCCATCTGGGAGTCTCGAAACAATATCGTTGAGTAATTTAGCGGGTATGGTAAAACTGCCACCGCCAGTCACTTCTGCTGCGAAGCTGGTACGAATGCCTAAACTGAGATCGAAAGCTGTCAAGCTAACCCGCTGATTTTCCTCATCCGCGACTAAGAGCACGTTGGCTAGTACCGGATGTGTCGGGCGGGAGGGAACGGCCCGACTTACCAACGAGAGGTTGGCGTTGAGGTCACTTTGGGTGCAAACCAATTTCATTGTAGGAAGGTTAATTAACCGGATTTGAAACAGAAACAAATGGTATCACAGAAAGCCGGCGGGTCGGTTTTTCTGTGTGTAGGGCTTAAGCATGGGGCTAGAAACCGGGTTTCTAGGCAAAATTTTGCCTGTAAAAACGAGAAATCTTCCAAGAAACCGGGTTTCTGAGGTTAGTGCGCGTCGCGAATTATGTGTTTTGGGTGTGCAGGGATCGCTAGTATTTTTTAATTTATGGAATTATTTTTGTATCGATCGCCCTGTGGAAACTGTGGAAAAAAAAGCTAACTGCTTGCTGCGTGTCACTTATAGATAATAAATACCTGTGGAAAACTTGTGGAAAAACTGGTGCGGTCGATCGCCTTTTTTTGTGCAAAAGCTGTTTCGGGCGATCGAGTAAAGTTTTCCACAAACAGAGGGCAACTTTTCCACAGGTTTTTCCACAGGCAATATCGAATCCGGTGGCATCGAAAGTGTGGGTTTGTTTACGCTCACCCCGTCTGCACCGGTGCGTCGCTCAAAGATTGTGGATACTATTTAAGATTTAAGGGTGGCGACGCACCCTACGCCATGAGTGAATGTGTGAAAAGAGGTTCAAGTTTTGCGGCTGACAACGTTAATTCGATCGCTCAACTGACGCAAAGTTTGAGCCAAATTCGGGTCAGTGTTCCGCAACTGAGCAATTTTTTCGCAACTGTAAAGCACAGTCGTGTGATCTTTGCCACCGAACACTTCGCCAACTTTCGGCAAACTCAAACCAGTATGCTGCCGAATTAAATACATCCCTATTTGACGGGCAAGACTAATTTCTCGCCGCCTGGAACTGCCTTTCAAATCTTCAACAGAAACATCAAACTCCTCAGCCACAACTGCAATTACTGCATCTGGCGTTGCCTCTACACTTTCAGTTTGCGGATTCAAAACCGGGGCGATATTTTCCACAGTCATCGGCAAACCAGTAATTGAAAGATATGCTACCGCCCGAATCAAAGCACCTTCCAATTCCCGAACGTTGGAAGTGTAACTAGAAGCAATGTATTCAATGACATCTCGCGGCAGGCGCATATTTTCATACTCAGCTTTTTTCTGCAAAATTGCCATCCGAGTTTCCAAGTCTGGCAATTGAATGTCGGCAATTAATCCCATGGAAAATCGGGAACACAAACGCTCTTGCAGGCGGGGGATTTGCTGCGGCGGACGGTCAGAAGCTAAAACTACTTGGTTCCCGGCTTCGTGCAGAGTATTAAAAGTGTGGAAAAATTCTTCTTGAGTATATTCTTTACCTTCAATAAATTGGATATCATCTATTAATAAAACATCTGCCGCCCGATAATGGTCGCGGAAAGTTTGCATACTGTCTTTGCGAATGGCGGCGATTAAATCGTTAGTAAATTTCTCAGTAGAAACGTAAAAAATCTTGGCGTTGGGGTCAATTTCCAAGCGATAATGACCGATCGCCTGCATCAAATGAGTTTTGCCCAAACCAACGCCACCGCACAAAAATAGGGGATTGAATTCTCGGCCGGGAGACTCAGCTACCGCGAGGGAGGCTGCGTGGGCCATGCGGTTGTTGGAACCGACGACAAAGCGGGAAAATAGGTATTTGGGGTTTAAATTGGCGGGTTTGGGGGGGTGAAGCGAGTGGCTTTCCGGGACATCCGCGATGGGGGAGGGCCAAATTATGGCCGAGTCGCTGCTGCCGTCTGTTTCGTTTCCCCCGGCAATTGTCAAGTAAATGTCTACGGGATAGCCGAGAATTTCTGCGACTGCATCGGCAAGGATTTCTCTGTAATATTTTTGCAACCAATTGCGAGCAAAGGGGTTGGGGGCGCTGACGATCAAACAGTTATTTTCGAGTTGTTCTGCCCTGGCAGTTTTGATCCACGTCTCAAAGCTAGGTCTGCTCAGTTGTACCTGGAGACGTTCAAGTATCTGATTCCACAGACTTTCGAGGGGAATGTCCACTGCTCACCTCTGCCGATCGGCATTCAAGATATTAATTCTACAGTCTAGAGAGTTTAGTCCTCAGATGCTAAAGTTTAAGGGAGTCTGCCGTAGCACGGGCAAGGGCCCGACGCCATCGCCCACAAATTTGGCGGCTCTGCAGTCCTGCGCCAGCTATCGGGGAGCTGCTCAGCAAATATTTAGATTTGGCAGGAAAGCCTTAAAACATGGCAATGAAGAGTTCTACTGGCAAATTTTGGAAGCAACCGGCAATTTACATATTGCTGCTGGTAACGGGAGCCGGGGCCGCCATGTTGGGCGATCGTCTGACGGTTTCTCAATTTCGTGCAAATTCTGGCGATTCGGGACAAAGGGCGCTAGAACCGAAATTGCAACTGCCTCCTAATACAAAGGATCAAGCTAGGAAAGTCTTGCCGCCGGTTCCCTTGTCGGGGGACGCGGCTAATGTGAATTTTATTGTGGCTGCGGTGGCAAAAGTTGGCCCGGCAGTGGTTCGGATCGATGCTTCGCGCCTGGTGAAACCGGGAAATAGAGGGCTGTCGCCGGAAGATTTTTTTGGGATAGAACCGAATTCGGGTGGCCGGGGCGGGATCGAACGGGGCACTGGTTCGGGTTTTGTCATCGGTGCCGACGGCCTGATTCTCACTAACGCTCACGTTGTAGAGGGAGCCGATACGGTAAATGTAACTCTCAGGGACGGCCGCAGCTTTCAGGGGCGGGTGTTGGGGGCGGATAAGGTGACGGATGTGGCTGTGGTGAAGATTGAGGCGAATAATGTACCTGTGGTGACGATCGGCAATTCGGATAAGCTGTTGTCTGGGGAATGGGCGATCGCCATTGGCAATCCTTTGGGTTTGGACAATTCCGTAACTGCGGGGATTATTAGCGCTACGGGGCGATCGAGCACTGATGTGGGCGTACCCGACAAGCGGATCGGTTTTATTCAAACAGACGCTGCAATTAATCCGGGGAATTCTGGCGGCCCGCTGCTGAATGCTTCGGGCGAAGTTATTGGCATGAATACGGCGATTATTCAAGGTGCTCAAGGACTGGGGTTTGCGATTCCCATTCAGGCGGCCCAACAGGTGGCGAAGGAACTGATTACGACGGGGAAAGTCGAACACGCTTATTTAGGCATTGAAATGGCGACGCTGAATCCAGAGGTTAAGCAGCAAATTAACAGCAATGCTACCAGCAGCCTGCGAGTTGCAGTCGATCGGGGTGTGGCTATTGTTAGCGTTGTTCCTAATTCTCCGGCAGCCGCATCCGGTTTGCGGGCTGGAGATGTGATTCAAAAAATTAATAATCAGCCGATTATTCAGTCGGAAGCTGTTCAGGAGTTCGTGCAAAATGCTAAGGTTGGCGGGCTGTTGCAAATGGAAATTAACCGTAACGGGCAAATAGTTAATTTGACTGTTAAAACGGGAAGTTTGCCGGTTCAAAAAGTTGGATAAGAAGGAAAGCACGACACGGATTAGGACACGGATACACGGATTAATTATTGAGTGAGTAAGTTAGATTTTGTTCCTCCATTCAACCGACAAAACGGTAACAACAAATAACCAATAAGGACTAACCAATAACTATGGCAGAAATCTTACAAATCTCACAATTAGGAAATCCCGTATTGCGCCGCCGATCGCAAGTTGTCGAGAATATTAAAGACGATCGCATTCAAGAGTTGATTGACAGCTTAATATTTACAGTACAGCAGGCAAACGGAGTGGGGATTGCCGCCCCTCAAGCGGCTCAGTCCGATCGCCTGTTCATCGTCGCATCTCGCCCCAACCTGCGGTATCCCCAAGCACCCAACATGGAGCCCACAGCGATGATTAATCCCCGGATTGTGGCTGCATCAACAGAGACAGTCAAAGACTGGGAAGGCTGTTTGAGCATTCCGGGGATTCGGGGATTGGTGCCGAGAAGTAGGGCGATCGAGATAGAATACACCAGTAGAGACGGCAAACTCCACCGACAAGAATTGACAGACTTTGTGGCCCGAATTTTTCAACACGAACACGACCATTTAGATGGAATCGTGTTTTTAGACAGGGTGGAAAATACCCACGAACTGATGACTGAGGATGAGTACCAGCAGCAATTTGTCAAGCTGCTCTGACCATACGGGAGCAATTCTCCAATCCAAAATCCCAAATCCAAAATCTAAAATCTAAAATCGATTGACCGAGGACGAGTACCAAAAGCAATTTGTCAAGCTGCTCTGACAGTTGGTATAATTGTTAGCAGTAATATCAGAGATGTTGCAAACAGGAGAGCAAATGTCTATCAACTTAGAAAAAGGCGGGAGAATCAATCTCTCTAAAGAAGCACCGGGGCTAAAAAATGCCGGGATTGGTTTGGGATGGGATACCAATGCTACAGACACCGGCGCAGCGTTTGACTTAGATGCTTCCGTGTTTATGTTGGGGGCTACTGGCAAAATTCCCGGCGAAAAATACTTTGTTTTCTACAACAACAAGGAGTCGCCGGACACTTCTGTAATACATCTGGGAGATAGCAGAACCGGAGAAGGATTTGGCGATGATGAAACCGTTACAGTCGATTTAACCAAAGTCGATCCGGCGGTGCAAGAAATTGTGTTTGTGGTAACTATCCACGAAGCAGAATTGAGAAGGCAAAACTTCGGTCAAGTGCGGAATGCTTTTATCAGGATTTACGACACTACTACTAACACAGAAGTAACGAAGTACGATTTGGACGAGGATTTTTCTAGGGAGACAGCGGTAGAGTTTGGCAGACTTTACAAGAAAGACGGCGAGTGGAGGTTTCAAGCTGTAGGAGAAGGCTACAATTCCGGCTTGCAAAGCTTTGTAGATAAGTATGCCGGATAAAAGGTCGTTAGCGAAGCCCTCGAAGAGGATCGCTCCTAACTAAATAAATCGAGGGGAAATTCGGAAGCAGGAATATTTCCCTCGATTTTAAGCCAGACTCATGAGGTGACAAACCAGATGGGAATTCAATTAAAGAAGGGCGAAAGATTTAATCTTTCTAAAACATCTCCAAGTTTAACAAAAGTTGCGATCGCCCTGGGATGGGAAATAGCAACTGAACTAAATTTTTCAGACTCAAACCAGCAAAGCTGCGATATCGATGCCTCGGTTTTTGCATTAGGTACGGACGGCAAAATCCCCGATGAAAGATACTTTGTATTTTACAATAACTCGCAGTCGCCGGACGGAGCGATCGCCCATTCGGGAGATAATCAAACCGGTCAAACTCAAGGGGATGACGAGACAATTGATGTAGACTTGGAAAAAGTAACGGCTGCTGTTGAGGAAATGGTTTTTGTGGTCACGATTCACGACGCACAAGCTAAACATCAAAATTTTAGCCAAATCAGAAATGCTTTTATCCGATTGTACGATCGCCAAACCGGCAGCGAACTAGCGCGCTATGATTTAACAGAAGCTTTTTCTGAAGAAACAGCAGTCGAGTTTGGACGGTTGTATAAAAAAGAGGCAGCTTGGAGATTTCAGGCCGTAGGACAAGGATATAAAGCAGGGTTGCAGAGTTTTGTTGACAAGTATCATTCAGAGATTCAACAGCCAGAAAAACCTGCACAACGTACAGTAGAACTGCCTAGATTACCAGTTATTGAAGATAGCCACAAAAGTCAGAAAGCTATAGCATTAGACAAAAAGCTTCAGGAGAAAGCGCCGCACATTTTCAATCTCGCTAAGAAAGCAGATATCTCGCTCAAGAAAGCAAATCTAACAAATCACAATGCTCAAGTAGCGCTTTGCCTTGATATTTCTGGTTCCATGTCTTCGCTATACAGTTCAGGAAAAATTCAGCGTTTGGCAGAGAAGATTTTGGCTTTGGGATGTCGGTTTGATGACAACGCAGCGATCGACATATTTCTGTTTGGAGTCAACCCCCACAATCCCGGTGAAATGTCGATCGACAATTTCTCAAACTTCATCGACCATATACTGCAACAGTATCCTTTAGAAGGAGGTACTTACTACGGTAAAGTGATGAAGGAAATTAGAAACTTCTATTTTCCTGACGGTAGGGGTAGCAGGCGCAACGCAGGTATTAAAGCCGATCGACCTGTCTACGTGATGTTTGTGACTGATGGAGCCACTGCGGACGAATCGGAAACCAAGCAGCAGCTACAATGGTCGTCCTATGAGCCGATATTTTGGCAGTTTATGGCGATCGGTAAGTCGCAGAAAGATGTCAAAAGTAAGGGAGTTCGCGGGTGGTTAGCAAGAGCAGTAGCGAGCGATTTTAGCTTTTTAGAGCAGCTTGACCAAATGGGCGATCGCTACCTAGACAACGCCGATTTCTTCAGTTTAGAAGACCCGGAACATATTGCCGATGAGGAATTATACGATTTGTTGACAGCAGAATATCCGAATTGGGTAAAATCAGCACGAATCAAAAATCTCTTACCCTAGAAACAGCTTTTGCCGACAAACAAAATGCTAGCTTAGGGCAATCATTCAACTTCACCATAAACCTTACAAAATCACAAAACTATGGCTATCAACTTAACAAAAGGACAATCAATAGTTCTCAGCAAAAGCGAATACGACTTGTCCAGACTGACAATGGGTTTGGGCTGGGATGTGGCACAAACTAAAAAAGGTCTTTTCGGCCGAAGCAGCGGTGCAAATTTTGACTTAGATTCCTACGCTATGCTGTTGGGAGAAAATGGCAAAATAAAGAACTACAAAGAGGATGTAATTTATTACTCTCATTTGGAGTCAAAGGACAAAACAGTTGTTCACTCAGGCGACAATCTCACGGGCGAGGGAGAGGGAGACGACGAACAAATAGTGGTGAAACTGAGTTCTTTGCCAGGAGAATATCACAAAATTATTTTGGGCGTAAATATTTACGATGGAAAAGAGAGAAAACAGCATTTCGGCCTGGTAGAAAATGCTTTCGTGAGAGCTGTAGATGCCGCAGGCAAAGAAATCGCTCGCTATCGCTTGTCAAATGACCCATCTTATGAAGGAAAATTAAATATGTTGATGGGAGAAGTCTATCGAGAAGGCGGCGAGTGGAAGTTTAAGGCTTTGGGAAATCCTTTGGCTGAAGATATGAACGGTGTTGTCGGTTCGTTTATGCGGTGATATCAAATCTGTTAAATTCAGGCTTGTAGGGGCGGGTTCACCCAAAATACCTGTCAATAATTGACAATCTATATAAACCCGCCCCCTCCCAGCCCGCCATCAAAATGCACATTTTCCGTAGAATTGTAGGGGCGGGTTAACCAACAATATTAGCCAATAATTGACGATATAAATAAACCCGCCCCCCTCCAACGGTAAATCGCAATGCACATTTTCTGCATAATTGTAGGGGCGGGTTAACCAACAATATTAGCCAATAATTGACGATATAAATAAACCCGCCCCCCTCCAACGGTAAATCGCAATGCACATTTTCTGCATAATTGTAGGGGCGGGTTTCACCAAAATATTAGCCAATAATTGACGATATAAATAAACCCGCCCCCCTCCAACGGTAAATCGCAATGCACATTTTTAGTATTTGATCGAAGTCAAGGTTGATGTAGGTTATTTGTCGGGTGGGGGCGGGTTTATATAGATTGTTTGTGGGAATTAAATGTTATTCGTGAACCCGCCCCTACAAAAAATTACGAATCAATCTTTGACCGGCCGCATTGTCGGGAACATCACCGCATCGCGGATGCTTTGAGTATTAGTTAAAAGCATCACCAATCTGTCTACACCGATACCCATTCCCGCACAATTAGGCATTCCCAAAGATAAAGCTTGAATAAAGTCTTCATCCATTGGATGCGCTTCATCATCGCCCGCATTTTTCTGTGCTAACTGTTCCTCAAACCGCTTTCTTTGCTCTTTCGGATCGTTCAATTCTGAGAAGCCGTTCGAGTATTCTGTACCGTTGATAAATAGCTCGAAACGTTCTACAAATCCGGGCTTGCTGCGATGTCCTTTTGCTAAGGGACTGACTTCAACAGGGTAGTCGATAATGAATGTAGGTTGAATGAGTTTGGGAACAACTAATTTATCAAAAACTGCATACAGCACGTAGCCTAAACTCTGTTGTTCTAACTTAGACAGGTGCAATTCTAACTTGGTTGCAGAGTCGATCGCACTTTCCAAGTCCAAACTGTCAAAATCCAGCCCAAACTCGTCTCTGACAGCTTCTACCATCGTTTTCACTTGCCAGTGTTTGCCCTTGAAACCGGGATATTTTTCGCTGTAGTCGAACTTGCGTTCTAAACTAATCGTTTCCCCCTGATTTTCAATTTCCTTGACATCCCCAAATACCGCCGCCGCTGCGAAACATATCACGTCTTCGACTACTCCTAAAATGTCGAAAACATCAGCATAAGCTTGGTAAACTTCTAAAGAGGTAAACTCAGGATTGTGGGTGCTGTCAATGCCCTCATTCCTAAATGCTTTCCCTAGTTCAAAGACTCGCTCGAAACCGCCGCAAATTGCTCTTTTTAAGAATAATTCTGGAGCGACTCGCAAATACAAATCTACCTCTAAAGCATTGTGGTGAGTGATGAATGGCTTAGCAGCAGCACCGCCGTAAATAGCTTGCAGTGTTGGCGTTTCTATTTCGTAAAAATTGGCTTGCCAGAGATAGGAACGGATGCTTTGAACGATGCGGCTTCGCAGCATAAAACGGTTGAGCGCATCTTGGTTGCTTGCCAAATCCATTTCGCGGTGACGGCGGCAAACTTCGGGGTCGTTAATTCCATAATAAGAATCGGGAAATTGAATGGTAGCTTTTGATAAAAGCTTGAATTCCCTCACTAAAATAGAAAGTTCTCCCCTGGGGGTGCGGCAGCCGATACCTTCGACACCGACAAAATCGCCGACATCGAGCAATTTTTTAATTTGTTCAAAGCTCAAACCGACTTCGCCGGTGACGATTGCTTTCTCGATTTTGAGTTGAATTTTGTCTGTGGCGTCTTTTAAATCGATGAAACCAATTTTGCCGCTGTCTCGCTTGGAAGTGATGCGGCCAGCTAATCGCAGGGAAATTTCTTCGGGGTCACTTTGTCCGTTTTCGAGTTCTTTTCCCGGCTGACTAAATATTTCGCGAACTTGCTTGGCTGTGTGCGATCGCGCGTAGGATTCACTGGGATACGGTTCTATGCCTTGCGATCGCAGTTCGTCTACTTTTTGACTGCGGACTTCGGCTTCACTGAGAGTCATTAGTTATTGCCTGATTAAAATTACAAATATCTGACATCTTGCACTATTCTGGCGATCGTGCGATCGAGCGTTGCTCAAATCAACGCCCCACACGAAAATTCCTCTTTGTGGAACAGGCATCTTGCCTGTTCGCGATCGAGCTGCAAAATGTCAGAAACACCAAACTCTATCATAACTGGGTGGCTTTGAGAGCCAATTTGCCAAATAAATAAGTTACACCCTCTCGTACCCCGATCTCACAGATCCGCACTCGCCCCAGAAATATCTCCGATAAAAATTTACAATCGACTGCACAAAGCGACCGAAACATTAAAAAATTAAGTTGTCTGTCGATCGCAACAGGTGAGATGATATGTAGTGCAGCCTCACGGCAGTTCCACAGAAACTGAACAGCAGAAACGCGAGCGATCGAACTCGGCTCATCGCACCTCTGTCAGAATCGACCACACACACTCTCTCTTAACATATAAAAACCAGAATTATGGCTGTTGCAACCCAATCACTCGAAGAACTCTGCATCAACTCTATCCGCTTTTTGGCCATCGATGCGGTAGAAAAAGCAAAATCAGGACACCCGGGACTGCCGATGGGCGCTGCCCCTATGGCCTTCGTGCTGTGGGATCGGTTCATGCGGTTCAACCCCAAAAACCCCAAATGGTTTAACCGCGATCGCTTCGTCCTCTCCGCCGGCCACGGCTGTATGCTACAGTACGCCCTCATGTACTTGACCGGCTACGATAGCGTCACCCTCGACGACATCAAGCAATTTCGTCAGTGGGAATCCAAAACCCCCGGACACCCCGAAAACTTCGTCACCGAAGGCGTAGAAGTTACCACTGGCCCCCTGGGACAAGGAATTGCTAATGCCGTCGGTTTGGCAATGGCAGAAGCTCACCTCGCTGCTAAGTTTAACAAGCCCGACCATAAAATTGTTGACCACTACACCTATGTCATCATGGGTGACGGCTGCCACATGGAAGGCATTTCTGGCGAAGCTTGTTCTTTGGCCGGACACCTCGGACTCGGCAAATTAATTGCTTTGTACGATGACAATCACATTTCTATTGAAGGCGACACAAGCTTGGCCTTTACTGAAGATGTGGGCAAGCGTTTTGAAGCTTACAATTGGCACGTTATTACAGTAGACAATACCGCTCTAGACGAAGATACTAACCTAGAAGCAGTTCACAAAGCTATTGAAGAAGCCAAAAAAGTCACGGACAAACCGTCCATGATTAAAGTCCGCACAGTTATTGGTTACGGTTCTCCTAACAAGCGCAATTCTTACAGTTCTCACGGTGCTGCTTTGGGTACCGATGAAGTGAAAGCAACTCGTGATTTCTTGAAGTGGGAACACGCACCGTTTGAGATTCCTGATGATGCTTTGTCACACTTCCGCAAAGCAGTCGATCGCGGTGCTCAAGCTGAGCAAGAATGGCAGAAAGCTTTTGATGCTTATAAAGCAGCATATCCTGCAGAAGCAGCAGAATATGAGCGCACAGTGGCCGGCAAACTTCCTGAAGGTTGGGATAAAGTTTTGCCGACATACAAGGCAGAAGATAAAGCCGATTCGACTCGGAATCATTCTGGAAAATGTTTGAATGCTTTGGCAGGTGTGTTACCTGAATTGATCGGCGGTTCCGCTGACTTGGCATCTTCTAACATGACTTTGCTTAAGGGTGAAAAAGACTTCCAAAAAGGTCAGTACGAAGGACGTAACCTGCGCTTTGGTGTGCGGGAACACGGCATGGGTGCGATCGCCAACGGTATGCTTTTGCACGGCGGTTTAATTCCTTACTGCGCCACTTTCTTGGTATTTGCTGACTATATGCGGGGAGCAATTCGCCTCTCTGCACTCTCGGAAGCTGGAGTTATTTACGTAATGACTCACGACTCCGTAGCCTTGGGCGAAGACGGCCCAACTCACCAACCCGTGGAAACCATCGCTTCTCTGCGCGTAATTCCCGATTTGTTGGTAATGCGCCCTGCGGATGGTAACGAAACATCCGGCGCTTACAAAGTGGCCGTTGAAAGCCGCACTCGCCCAACTTTAATGGCTTTGTCGCGCCAAAATCTGCCCAACTTGGCCGGAAGTTCGATCGAAGGAACAGCCAAAGGCGCTTACATTTTGTCCGACGACGGCGGCACTCCCGACATCATTTTAATCGGCACCGGCGGCGAAACCTACCTCTGCGTTGATGCCGCTGAAAAATTGCGCGCCGCAGGTAATAAAGTGCGCGTAGTTTCGATGCCTTGCTGGGAATTGTTCGACTTACAAGATGCCGCTTACCGCGAATCTGTACTGCCGAAAGCTGTTACTAAGCGGTTGGCCGTTGAAGCAGGTTCTAGCTTCGGCTGGGGACGTTATTTGGGTTCTGAAGGCGATAGCCTCAGTATTGACAGATTCGGTGCTTCTGCACCGGGCCCGGTTGCTTTAGAAAAGTTTGGCTACACCGTTGATAATGTGGTAGCTAAGGCTCAGGCGCTGTTGGGCTAATAGCAGCAGCATAATTTTTGGTGGGGCGGGCTTCGGGCTCGCCCCATTTTTTATAGCAGAAGGAAGAAGTTCGGCAACGGATTCGCTTCCTTCCGATGTAACGGATGGATGGAAGAAGGCTTTAGTTATTTAGAAGATAAGGAAGAAGGAAGGAAAAGCTAAAATCTAAAATCTAAAATCGGCATCTAGGGTTTCACTTCGTCATACCTCACATCTTGCACCATTGTCAGGAACAGGCTTTTCTGCCTGTTCCACAAGAAAATTCATCTCTTGTGGAACAGGCAGAAAAGCCTGTTCATAAAAGGATTGAGAATGGTGCAACATATGAGTTATACCCAACCTAGAGCTCGCTACAGCTCGCGAATCATTGAGAATTGCTATATTAAGACTTACGGAAGAAAAACCAGTTTCTACCACTATATTCGGTTTGGCAACGAGATTTTTATGAAGAAACCGGGTTTTTAGCCCCCCGTGCCTCCATAACTGTATATTTCAGAGAGTTAAGATAAGTTATAAGTTATTGCCTTAAATTACTCCTTCCCCATTTGCCATTCCGTTTATGATTTGGAATTTTTTAAATCACCTGTTATTCACGGGAAATTATATTCCTCAAGGCTACTGTTACCTTTGGCCGCCAGAGCTAGTCGCACTCCACATAGTGTCAGACTCTATCATTGCCCTGGCTTACTATTCAATACCCCTCTCGCTAATTTATTATTTTATCTTTCAGCGAAAAGACTTGCCCTTTCGCAATATCTTTTGGCTGTTTGCAGCCTTTATTATCTCCGGCGGCACTACTCATGTGATGGAAGTTTGGACGCTTTGGCATCCTGTTTATTGGGTTTCTGGGATTCTAAAAATTATTACCGCCGCGATTTCTGGTTACACCGCTTTTGCATTAATTCCTTTCGTTCCCCAAGCCTTAACTCTCCTGAGTCCAACTCAATTAGGGATGATCGATTCAATACTGCAAAAAGAAATAATTGAACGCCGAGAAACGGAAGCTCGCTATCAAACTTTAACTGAAGCTTCGCCGGTGGGAATATTTTATGCAGATGCTGGAGGAGACTGCTTGTATGTCAACGAACGCTGGTGTCAAATTTCGGGAATAACTTGTGATGAAGCTTTGGGCAAAGGGTGGTTGCAAGGCATTCATCCAGACGATCGCGATCGGGTTTGTTCTGAATGGTATAGCGCCGCGCAGGAGAAATTGCCGTTTAAATCTGAGTACCGCTTTCAAGGCATTAATCACCCTCAAATCAGTTGGGTATTCGGTCAATCTGTCGGTCAAATCGGAGAAAATGGGGAGGTTAAAAGTTATGTGTGTACTATTACTGATATTACAGAACGCAAGCAGATAGAAGAGGAAAATCGACGGCTCAATGAAACTCTGGAGCATCGAGTTTCTGAGCGCACTGCTCAAATCGAAATTTCTAACCACCAATTGCAAAAAGAAATAGCTTACCGCGAAAAAATTGCTCTCACTTTGTTGGAATTGACGCAACTGCAAAATGCTATTCTTAATAGCGCTAACTACACAATTATTTCTACCGATTCCGACGGTACAATTAAAACATTTAATCGGGCGGCAGAGCAACTTTTAGGTTATTCGCTAGAAGAAGTAGTGGGGAAAGTCACCATAGCAATAATTCACGAGCCTCTGGAGGTCGCTCAAAGAGCTGAAGTTCTTTCTCAAGAATTGGGAGTTAAAATAGAGCCGGGAATTCAAGTATTATTTACCTTGCCGTGCCGGGAAATCGCGGACGAAAATGAGTGGACTTATATTCGCAAAGATGGTTCGCGGTTTCCGGTACTGCTGTCGGTGACGGCCTTATTTGATAGTAGCGGAAATATTAACGGTTTTTTGGGTATTGGTCAGGATATTAGCGATCGCAAACAAGCAGAAAAAGAGCTGCGTGACCTCACAAATGCCATGCAAAATACCGTGGAAGGCATTTCGCTGCTTGATATTGAGGGACGCTACGTGAAGGTTAACCGAGCTTACGCTCATAAATGCGGTTACGAACCGGAACAAATGCTTGGCATGGAATGGCAGCTTACCGTACATCCGGGCGATGTTGAGATGATGCTCTCAGCTTATCAGGAAATGTTAATTTCTGGGAAAGTAGAAGTTGAAGCTAGAGGAGTCCGAAAAAATCGCTCGTTTTTTTATAAGCAATTAACGATGGTAAAATCTTGCGACGCACAAGGGATATTTAACGGCCACCACTGTTTTATGAAAGATATCACTGAGCGCAAACTAACTGAAACAGCTTTGCAGGAAAGCGAATTTAAGTACAGGCAAATAGTTGAATTAGCAGAAGAAGGTATTTGGGTAATTGACAGAAATGGTCTCACGAATTACGTAAACCACGCAATGGCGCGTATGCTAGGTTATAGTGAATTAGAAATGTTCGGTCGCCCACTTTTTGAGTTCATGGACAAATCGGAAAAAGAAAAAGCTCTCGATCATATCGAGCGACGGAAGCAAGGTATTGGCGATCAACACGAATTTAAATTCAAAAGCAAGGACGGCAAAGATATTTGGACTCATATGTCTACCAGTCCAGTCATGGACTCCCAGGATAATCTGCTGTCTTGTTGCGCCTTGGTTTACAACATTACAAGCCGCAAAGAAGCAGAGCAGCAAATGCTGCAACTGACAGAAGATTTGAAGCGTTCCAACGAGGAATTAGAACAATTTGCTTATGTGGCTTCCCACGATTTGCAAGAACCGCTCCGAGCCGTTACCAGTTACACTCAATTGCTTGCCCAGCGCTATCAAGGAAATTTGGACGATCGCGCAGATAAGTATATTCATTATATTGTCGATGGCGCCACCAGAATGCAGCAGTTAATTAACGATTTGTTGGCGTATTCGCGCCTGGGAACGAGGGGTCAGGAGTTTGAGCAGGCGGACTGCAACGCTGTGGTTAAGCAAACTATGTGCAATTTGCAAATTGCGATCGCCGAAACAAAAGCTGTAATCACCTGCGACGCGATGCCAACCGTGATGGCGGATGAATTTCAACTGGTGCAATTATTCCAAAATTTGGTCGCCAACAGCATCAAATTTTGTCGCCAAGATATCCCGTTGATTCATATCGCTGCCTGCAGGCAAGAGAGTGAATGGGTGTTCAGTGTCCGCGATAACGGCATTGGCATCGATCCGCAGTATGCCGATCGCATTTTCATCATTTTTCAACGCCTGCACGGACGCCGCCAATATTCCGGTACTGGTATAGGTTTGGCGATGTGCAAGCGCATTGTTGAACGCCACGGCGGTCGCATCTGGGTGGAATCCCAAGAGGGAAAAGGAGCGACTTTTTACTTCACTATTCCTATAATTAGTACCTGAAGCCTCAAAATTCAATTTTGTTTTTATACTTTAAAGGATACGCCAGTTATGAGCGATCGAAGCACTGTTAGACCTATAGAAATTCTGCTGATTGAGGATTCTCCCAGCGATGCGGATTTGGCAAGAGAAGTCCTCAGTCAGGGTAAAATATTGAATAACTTGCATTTTGTGGAGGATGGAGTCGAAGCAATCAAGTTTTTGCGCCAAAAAGAGCCCTATCTCAGGGTACCTCGTCCTGATTTGATTTTGCTCGATTTGCATCTGCCGAAAAAAAGCGGTATTGAAGTGCTAGAAGAAATTAAAACTGACCCCAACTTAAAATTAATTCCTGTAGTAATTCTCAGCACTTCAGCAGCGCCGGAAGATATTTTTAAGTCATACTCCCTCCACGCCAACTGTTACATAACAAAACCGGTAGACTTCATAGAATTTACTAAAGTAGTCAGGTTAATTGAGGAATTCTGGCTGGCCGTCGTCAAACTTCCTCTAAATTAAACGAACAGATGCTTCGCTTATGAGCGCTCTAATTTTTTTTAACCTATGGAAATTATGCTGGTGGATGATTTGCTCAGCGAGGCTGAATGGGGTTTATAAAAGCTGGCTACCAGCCAATTTTTAACAATTTGCCTAAGAGTAGGAAATATGGTATTAGCAATAAAATTTTTGAATAAAGAAGGCTTTTCTGTTCGGGTTTGCGTCCCGATTTAATTCTGCTGGACTTAATTTTGTATAAAAAAACGGTTGGTAAATATTGATATAAATTAATTCAGCACTCAAGTTAAAAATGATTCCGGTGGTAATTATGACAAAATCCATAGCCGATGAAGAGATTCTCAAGTCTTATGCCCTGTCAGCCCGGTGCTACATCACTAAGCCTATCGATTTTAGTCAAGTCGCTAAGCTGGTGAGATGGATTGAGGATTGGTGGCTGGTGGTGGTGACAGTTCCCAAATAATAATTTTCAAGTTGAAAATGGCAAGGGAAAGCAAAAAAGTTTAACCTAAGATTGGTAGAGTAAAAATTTTACAGTCAAAAACGTCTAAGCTATGTGGATTAAGATTCTGTTAGTAGAAGACAATCCTGCTGATGCTGATTTACTTGCAGAACTGTTAGAAGTATCTGTGGGCGTCGAGTGGGAACTGGTGTCTGTTGAGTTCCTGCATGAGGCGATCGCACAATTGTGTAAACAACCCTTTGATGTCGTTTTGCTCGACCTTTCTTTGCCCGACAGCCGCGGTTTGGAAACCCTAACTCGCCTGCGAGAAGTTGCTCCTGATGTGCCAATGGTGGTAATGACAGGCTTGGACGATGAGGCGATCGCCCTAGAAGCAGTTCGCTTGGGAGCTCAAGACTATATTGTTAAAGGTCAAATTACTACTCAATTATTAGTGCGGACGATCCGCTACGCGATCGAACGATCTCAAACATTTCAAATGCTGCGGGAAAGCGAGCGCCGCTTTCGGGCGATTTTTGACTCGTCGTTTCAGCTAACCAAGCTGCTGACTCCGCAAGGAATTGTGCTGGAAGTCAACGAGACAGCCCTCGATTTTGCCGGATTGCGATCGGAAGGTATTGTGGGCCGCCCAATTTGGGAAATGGCGATTTGGGCCCAGTCGCCACAGGTTTCCGAACAATTGCAATTCGCGATCGGCAAAGCAAGTCGGGGCGAGTTTTTCCGCAGCGAAATCGACTTATTAGGCAAAAGCGGCCAAATTATGACAGTTGATTTCTCACTGAAACCTGTTAAAAATGAAACAGGACAAGTTTTGCTGCTGATTGCCGAAGCCCGTGACATTAGCGATCGCAAACGAGCAGAAGCGGAAATTCTCAAAGCCCTCGCACGAGAAAAGGAACTTTCACAACTGCGAGCTAAATTTGTCACAATGGTTTCCCACGAGTTCCGCACACCTTTGACAACCATCCAATTTTCCGCTGGATTGCTGCAAGATTACAGTTCTCAGTGGCCCCAAGATAAAAAATCTACTCATTTTGTGCGGATTCAATTAGCAATTAAACGCATGACAGAGTTATTAGAAGATATCCTCGTAATTGGCAAAATCGAAGCCAATACCTTGCAGTTTCAACCGGTTTCCTTAAACCTCGAAAAATTTTGCCGTCAACTGGTAGAAGAGCAGCAGCTCAACGACAGCAACCAACACCCGATCGCCTTTCAATATGAAGGCGGCAACTGCGATGCTCAAATGGATGAAAAACTGCTGCAGCAAATCTTGGGAAATGTCCTCTCAAATGCCATCAAATATTCCCCCGTCGGCAGTACAGTTTCCTTGCACCTCAACTGTCAAAACAACGAAGCTGTGTTCCAAGTTCAAGACCGGGGCATCGGCATTCCCCAAGCCGATCGAGAGCGGATATTAGAAACTTTTTACCGAGCTCCAAATGTCGGCACTATTTCGGGAACAGGTCTCGGTTTAGCAATTGTGAAGAGGGCTGTGGAACTTCACGGCGGCCAACTCGCGATCGAGAGTCAAGAAGGAAAAGGCACAACTTTCACTATTACCTTGCCTTTAATTTACACCCCCAGTCAATAACAACTGAATTATTAACTATACATATCCGCAATTTAACGATTAATTAAGCCCCTAACAAACAAACTTATCAAGTATCTGAACCCAGAATTTTTACGAAAAACTACTAACTACAAGGAGCTAGCACCGTGGCTAAGATTTTGGTAATAGAAGACGAAGAAGCGATTAGAGAGAATATTTTAGAGTTGCTGGAAGCCGAGAATTTTGAAGGAATAGGAGCGAGTAATGGCCAAGTCGGCATCAAATTGGCGATCGAAAAAATCCCCGACTTAATTTTGTGCGACATGATGATGCCGGAAGTAGACGGTCACGGCGTCATCAAAGCTTTGCGCTCCGAACCATTGACTGCCACAATTCCGTTTATTTTCCTCACAGCCAAAGCCGATAAAGTTGACATTCGCACGGGCATGGAACTGGGAGCTGACGATTACATTACTAAGCCCTGTACGCCCCAAGAACTGCTAAAAGCCATTGCTATTAGACTTGAAAAACAAAAAACAATTAGCCGACAATCTCAAAAGACGCTAGACGAATTACGCACTAATATTAGTATGTCGCTGCCCCACGAATTGCGGACTCCTTTGAATGCAATTCTGGGCTTTTCTGAGCTAATTCTGTCAGAATATCAGGTCTTAGAGGAATCAGATATCTTAGAGATGATCGGTCAAATTCAAACTTCCGGTCATCGCTTGTATCGGCTGATTCAGAACTTTTTGCTGTATGCAGAACTGGAGATAGCAGCCACCAATCCCGAACTGCTAAAGGAGATGCGAAACAGCGAATTTAGCTGTGTAAAATCTTTGCTGAGTCAAAAAGCGCGGCAGCAAGCAAAACACGCGAATAGAACAGACGATTTACAATTGAACTTGCAAGATTCATCGGTAGCCATTGATTCTGTGAGGCTCGCAAAAATAGTTGAAGAATTATTGGACAATGCCTTCAAATTTTCTTTAGAAGGAACGCCTGTTTTATTAAGCACTTTCGTCGAAAATCAGACTTTTATTCTGTCTGTTAAAGACCAAGGCCGCGGTATGACTACCGATCAGATTGCACAGCTAGAAGCTTACAGGCAGTTCGATCGCAGACTTTACCAACAAGCAGGTTTGGGATTGGGTCTGGCCATCGTTCAACGCCTTGTAGAATTGCACGGAGGAGAATTTAAAATAGAAAGTTTTCCGCAGCAAGAAACCATAGTTTGCGTTTCCCTGCCTGTCTAAACCATTTTAGATTTTAGATTTTAGATTTTAGAATTGGGGATGATTTACTAGATCAGGGTTGGGATATTCCCTACAGTTGCATTATTTTGGGAAAATCCTATCAACAATATAGCAACCGTGGCCGATGATTGGGAAGTTTTTAATCGCACTTTCCCCATGCGATCGATTGCTTCTTCCTTCTGCTATTATGCAGGAGCGATCGCGCCTTTCAGACACCGCTGCATATAAATTTGAGCTACCTTATCATTAGGGTTGATTTCTAAGCAGGCCGAAAACAATCTTATAGCTTCGCCACACCTATCACTATTGTAGAGTACCAAAGCTTGCTCAAAGATTGTCTTTGTCTCTAACTTTTTCTGTCGTAACTCTGGCGGATCGGCCGCAAATACTTCATAAAGTGTTACCATTCGGGATTTGCCTTTAACTGTTACGCGATCGATCAACCTCAAATCATAAATATTGTTTAACTGTATAAAAGTATTGTGAGTAATTAACATCGAAACTTCATACTCTTTCGTTAAAGTTTCCACGCGGGAGGCTAAGTTTACCGCATCGCTAATCACCGTGCTGTCCATCCGACTTTGGCCGCCCACCGTGCCTAACATCAAAGAACCTGTATTGATGCCAATGCCAATTTGCAGCGGCGGGCCATCGACCTGATTACGACTAATATTATATTCGTTAAGCTCTTCTAGCATTGCAATTCCAGCTTTCACAGCATCGTCCGCACTGCCATCAAACAGCGCCATAATCGCATCGCCAATGTATTTGTCAATAAAACCAAAATTGTCAGTAATTGCCGGTTCCATCCGGGACAAATAACCATTAATAAATTTAAAATTTTCTTCGGGATTCATCCTTTCCGAAAGAGAAGTGAAATCGCGGATATCTGAAAACAGCACCGACATTTCTTTCTGTACCTGATCGCCTAATTTGACTTCCAGAATACTTTCATATCCCAGAAAGTGGAGAAATTGGTGCGGCACAAACCGCCCGTAAGCATCTGTTAATTTTTCTTCCGCTGCTAAAGCTTTTTGCAACTCGTCTGTGAATTGGCGGCGCTCGGTTTCTACCTCTAGACGTTCCGTGATGTCTTGAAAAGCCGCGATGGCGTAAACTATGTTTTTCCGTTCGTCGTAGATTGGAGTCGCCCAAACCTCGATCGGCACAATCCGATCCGATCCATGAACTTCTAGATCGTCCATACGCACAAATTCTCCCCGCAACGCCCGAACAATCGGTTGGCTATCCCTGGGATACAATTGATTAGTTCCAGCGTCGTAAAAATGATAAGCTTCAGGAAATTGCTCAGTACCCCCATCAAAAATTAAACCTTGGGCTAGTATCCTTTCGCCCCAAGAATTCATGTAAAAAGGTTTACCCTTACCATCCACAACAAATATTCCTACTGGCATCGCTTCCAGGAATTGAGTCAATCGGCTTTCGTTTTCTGACAGTGCCTCATTTAACTTTTCTTCGGCTGCCAAAGCTTTTTCTAAATCATTAGTAAACCTAATTCGTTCCACTTCTACCTGTCTTTGCAAACTAATATCCTTAGCAAAACCCTGATAGTAAAGCACTTCACCGTTAGCATCATAAACTGTGCGCGCATACTCAGAAATCCAGATAATGCTGCCATCTCGACAGTAAACCTGAGACTCAAACTCACACAGAGTACCGTGCTGTTTCATCAGCCCCAAAAACTCTTGACGGCGGTTCGGTTCCACGTACAATTGCTGCTGAATATCATTAATACTTTCTATCAATTCTGACGCAGAATCGTAGCCGTAAATTTCCGCCAGAGCAGGATTCGCACTGATAAAATGTCCGTCCGGCGTCGTCTGAAAAATACCTTCTAGAGCATTTTCAAATATCCCGCGATACTTCTCTTCAGCTTGAATTAGCGCCGCTTCAGCTTCCTTGCGTTCACTTATGTCACTAAAAGCAATAATCGCATAGGAAATGTCTCCTGTAGAATCATAAATTGGAGTTGCCCAACTCTCTACAGGAATAATTTTATTAGCTGTACGAATTTCTACACCCTCAGTCCGCACATTTTCGCCCCTAAGCGCCCGCATAATTGGCAATTCTTCCACAGGGCATCTCTGATTAGTCCCGGTTTTATAGAATTGATAAATAGCTGCTTTTTGCTCTGAATTAATATGTGGCACAGTGCCTTTGCCAAATACATCCCGCGCTTTCTGGTTAGCGTAGAAAGATTGCCCGTTTGCATCAAGTACACACACGCCCAATGGCATAGCTTCTAAATATTGCGTCAAGCGACTTTCGTTTTCATGGAGTTTGGCAATCAGCATCGCCTGCTTGCGGTTTAATTTTACCAACTCCTGATTCATTTCCTGCAGTTCTCTTTGTTTTTCCGCTAATTGTTTATCTTGAAAATATCTATATATTGCCTCAGTGACCGTTAATTTTAAGTCATCACATTGCCAAGGTTTAGGTATATATCGGTACAATTTAGCATAGTTAATAGCATTGGCTACCGCATCCAAATCGGCCTGGCCCGTCAGCATGATTTTGAGACAGTTCGGCGAGATAGCATGAACGCTCCTTAATAGTTCGTCTCCTTTCATGCTAGGCATGATATGATCCGAAATAACCAAAGGAACTTCATACTGTTCTGCTAAAAGTTCTGACAGCAACTCTAAAGCTTCTTCGCCACTTTGGGCCGTTTCAATTAAATATTTATCTTCAAAGGCTTTTAGGAGGTCTATTTCCAGACTATCGAGTATAGTCTGCTCATCATCCACACAAATAATGACTGGTTTTTTCATAAATTTGCTAGACCAGACTTAATCGCTTCAATTAATTCTTGATTCTGCCAAGGTTTTTCTATGAAAGCATGAAGATTAGCTTGATTTTTTGTGCGTTCGATTGCTTCTTTGTCGGCTTGTCCTGTCAGCATCACTGTCACAATTTGCGGATATTTTTGGTGGATTTTAATCAGCAACTCATCTCCTTTCATTCCGGGCATCAACCAATCAGAGACAATTACTAAAATATTAACCTCAGCTTCACAGAGCTCTTCAATAATTTCCAGGGCCTCGGCAGCACTTTCAGCAAATTCGCAAAGATATTTACCGTTAAATGCCTGTTGCAGTTCAATTTCCAGACTTTCCAACACTCCTACTTCATCGTCCACACACAAAATTGCTGATTTAGACATCGCTAGTTTCCTTCTTTAGTGGGGTAGGGTGAACCCCCATGGGCAGTACACCGTTTTCCAAATTCTACATTCTGCGCGGGTAGACTGCAAATTTTCGCCCCCGACTTCAGCATCCGGCGCTTTAGCTACTCAGTTAAATTAATCGGCAAACACACGGTAAATACTGTTTTACCGGGCCTCGACTCCACATCAATTTTACCTTGATGTTTTTCAATTATTTTTTTGACAATATCCAGTCCCAATCCGCTGCCTTCTCCCGCAGGTTTGGTGGTAAAAAAAGGCTCAAAAATTTTCGGAATAATCTCTGGTTGAATCCCCTTACCGCTGTCAATAATTTTTACCAAGAGGCTGGTATCTTGTTGTAGCGCGTCAATTGTTAAAGTCCCTTGATTGTCCATCGCTTGTAAGGAATTGTGAATTAAATTTGTCCAAACTTGATTGAGTTCATCAGGATAACATAGTACCACAGGCAATTTATCTTGATAGTTTCTGAACACTTCCACACCCTGCTTGATTTGGTTTTGGTAAAGAGTTAATACAGTTTCAATTCCATCCGTAATATTCACTTGTATTTTTTCCCCATTTACATCGTAACGCGCATAATTTTTCAGGGCAAAGACAACTTTGGCAGCGCGTTCAGTAGCGGTAGCGATGGTTCGGGCGCTTCTGTGAATGCTAGCAAAGTCGTAGGCTGTTTTTATAATATTTTCGCTGTCAGGATCTTTGAGCAACGACAAGAATTCTTGCAAATTTCCTTGCAATCCGATATTGACTAAAATGCTAGCAAGGCTGTCAGCATTGTCAAGACCTTCCGACTCTAGTTGCTGCTTCACTCCTTTTTTCAATACCCGTTTTTCTCGAGTAGATAAAGAGTAATTTTGTTGACTAGAACTGTACATCAAACGCAAGAAATCTTGCTGGCGTTCAGCAGACAGTTCTTTAAAAAAAACTGGCAAGCTTTCGAGATTGTTATCCAAAAAGCTGGTAATATTTCCAATAGACGACCGAATCGCTCCCAACGGCGTATTGATTTCGTGAGCAATGCCCGCAATCAGTTGCCCTAATGCAGCCATTTTTTCCGATTGCACTAATTGATTCTGAGTAGCTTGCAGTTGGTCTAAAGTAACTGTAAGTTCATTGTTTTTCTGTTGGAGTTTTTTTCGCAACTGGCACATTGCTAAATGGGTTTCTACCCTCACTAGAACCTCTTCCACCTGAAAGGGCTTAGTAATATAATCTACCCCGCCCACAGCAAAGGCTTTGACCTTGTCAAGTACGTCATTAATCGCGCTAATAAAAATTACCGGGATTTCGCAAGTTCGTTCATCAGCTTTGATCTTTTCGCAAACTTCATACCCATTCATTTCGGGCATCATAATATCCAGCAAAATCAAATCTGGAGGCATACCTTTGGCTGCCGAAAGCGCTAACTCACCGCTAGGTACCGGGCGAACTTTATAGCCCTTGCTGTTCAAAATTCCGGCTAGCAGCCGCAAATTAGCTGGGGTATCGTCAACTACTAAAATATTACCGCGATCGGTGCTAGGAATGTCGTTATTCATGTGATCTTGCTTGAGATATTAATTTTAAAAGTTTGTCGTACTCAAAATTTTCTATACAATTTGCGATCGCGCCTGCCGTTACTGCATCCTTTAAGCGAATTTGCTCTATCAAAGTATCAATTAAATCCATATCTGCATTCTGTATTGCTAGCTTTAAATCAGCTACCAGTGAATCAGGCAATTTTACGAAATCAGTCGCACTCATAGCGCGATCGCCCTCTTTGATTGCCGATAAATCACTTTGAGCCGGATCTTCATAAATATAGCGCACTCCGATATGTTTGTGCATAGCATCAAAAATATCGGGTTCCCGGAAAGGCTTCCTCATAAAAGCATCGCAACCCGCCGATAAAATAACTGCCCGTTCTTCCTCCAAAACGCTGGCTGTCAGCGCAATAATCGCAGTAGCTTGACCTTTAATAGTACCTTTAATGTATTGCGTAGCTTCGTAGCCGTCCATCACAGGCATTCTCATGTCCATCCAAATGAGATGCGGTTCCCAACTATCCCAAATCTCAATAGCTTCTTGACCGTTATTCGCTTCTTTTAGTTCAAAACCCAGAGGAGAGAGGATTTTAATTAACAATTGGCGATTGAGCGGTTTATCGTCTACTATCAAAATTCGATAGGTGTGTTGGTTGGGAACCAGGCCTATAACATTCCTGATCGGCTTTGGGCGTTCAATATCAGCCGCATCGACAGCAATAACTTGAATATCGAACTGAAAATTCGTTCCCTTACCAACAGCAGAACTGACGCTCATTTCACCGCCCATTAATTCCACAAATTTGCGACTGATGGGCAATCCCAAGCCAGTACCTTCTTGCGAATCTTTGCCTGTCTTGGTTTGCACGAAAGGTTCAAAAATATCGTCTAATTCATTGGTAGCAATACCGGGACCAGTATCCTCGACTTCAAAATGAAGGAAGAAGGAAGAGGTAGAAGCTGCATCGTCATTTGGGGTTGCAATGATTTGGTTGTTCGACTGACTGATTTGAGATATTTTAAGACCATTTATGGCGAAAAAATTTGTAGGTTTTGATACTGCAAAATCAGAAAAAATTCCCCCTTGTGCCTGCTGATTTCGGCCTAATGACTGCTTGCCAACTCTTACCGCTACACAGCCTGCCTCGGTAAACTTAAGAGAATTATTGAGCAGATTAATTAAGATTTGCCGCAACTTTAACTCGTCAGTTTTTATATATTGTGGCACATCGGGACTGCAGTCAAAAATCAACTGCAAGTGCTTGTCATCTGCTTTGAGTTGAAACATATCTTCCACGTCGTTTAGCAGGCGATAGAGGTCGAATTTTTGGGGATTGAGGGTGGTGCGCCCCGATTCAATTTTAGATAAATCCAGCACGTTATTAATCAGGGTAAGGAGGTGTTCTCCGCTGCTGCTAATTATGCTAATATTTTCTTGATGCTCTGGGGAGAGAGTTTGGCTGCGAGTCATCAGTTGGGAAAAACCGAGAATTGCATTGAGAGGCGATCGCAATTCGTGACTCATATTAGCAAGAAAGGTACTTTTAGCTTGATTCGCTACTTCCGCTTTGTCTTTAGCTATAGCCAATTCTGCCGTCCGCTCTTGCACTCGCTGTTCTAAAGTTTCAAAAGATTGTTGCAATTGTTGAGCCATGCTGTTAAATGACTTAGCTAATTCCCCCAATTCGTCGGAGCGTTCGCTTTCTACTGTTTTATCCCATTCACCTTTAGCAATATTTTGGGCTGCTGTATTTAAGCGCCAAATAGGATTTGTCACCCAGCGAGAAGTCAGAATGCCGATAACTAAAGCTACTCCTAAAGCTGCTAAACATAGCCAAATAGTAGTCTGGGTATTAGCATCTATTTCTTTGGTAAAATCTGATTCGGGAACAACTACCACAATCAGCCAGTCTAAACCTTTGCCATCTTGGAACGGTAGAACTTTTACAAATTGTCGCTTGTTCTCTATTTCAAAATTAAAGAGATAGGAAGTTTTTATTTGCTTTAATTCCTGAAAACGAACTGCTACATATTTAGCTGTAGCTTGAGTCGAGTGGTCAACACTCTCTTCTGCTTTGAACAGTTCTTTCTTATTATTATTGATGCGAAATGGTTGTTCGGCAGTTGAAGTTGCCAGTAAAGTACCATTCTTTTCCATAATAAATGCTTGCCCGGATTTGCCAATTTTGAGACTGTTTAAAAAACTCCCAATATGGTCTAGACGCAAGGCGCTAATTAATACTCCTTGTAGCTGATTGTTCTCGTATACAGGTTGGAGCGCACTGAGTATTAAGGTTGGTTCTAGAAACGAAATATAAACGGAACTCCAAGTTGGTTGTTCGAGATGAGCCGCATTTTTGTACGAAGGATGTTCGCGGATGTCAAAGTTTTTGACAACTGTTGCTAGGGTAGTGCGATCGCCTGTATCATTAGTATGGTAAGAATAAAAATCAAAACCAGTAGATTTGCCTGATAAATTAATCATTAGAGAGCCATTTGACAGTTTCTCTCCGGTTCGATAGTCTCCATTCTTGTTGCCAATGGAGGTAAAATTGATATATGGATATAATTGTACTTGGCGCCAAAGATATTTCTCCCAAGCGGATAAGTTGTCCATATTTAACAACCCGAGTTTGACAGCATCCAGCTTGGTTTGATTGATTTGATGGGGAGTTGTTAGGTAAACTTGCAGGTTTTGCTCGACCCGCAAACTCACCTCGCTCATTAACTGACTGGCAAGGTTATTAACTGCTTTTTGTCCGTTTCTAAAAGACAGATATCCTACGAGTCCCACGGCTCCCACGATTTGCAATACAAATGGAACTATGAGAACAGTTCGCAGCGATAATTTGTCTAAAATTTTAGAAACCATAAGATTGAGGGGTTTGGTGAACTTAGTCTAGAACCGTATTTGCACAACCTGTCTTAACTGCAGCACCATTTATTTACTGCCGATTAGCTAGGGGAATTGATGCGGGCTATTTTAGCTGTGGTAGATGCTCGACCCCGATCGCTTGTGAACCTAATGTTTGGTCGATTAAAGTCTATTATTTTACCCATTGTCGTATTATTGTTACCATTTAGGTAAAAGTTGCCGTCTCTGGCTGCGAGAATGGCCTGATACCCGATCGCGCGGGCGAGTTTAACCCGCATGGGTCAAGCGGTTTGGAGGCCGGCCAGGAAATTTGCGATCGGCACTCGCCATTTTCCGCAAGACGTGTTATACTTCAGAAAGTCGAGGGCACGTAGCTCAGTGGATAGAGCATCAGGTTCCGGTCCTGAGGGTCGGGGGTTCAAATCCCTCCGTGCTCACTTTGTATGTCGTTTGCGGAGTAAGGGTTTCAGGTTAATTGTATTACCGATAGTCCTATTTTCCGCTCAAATTTCGCTCCCATCTGTTCCAAGTATCTCCAAAACCACCTCCATATCTGCCAAGTTTGCGCCGGACTTTTTGCGCCGCGCTTTCAACTGGTTGAGCAAGTCGGCTGGCTCTGGAAAATCTGCGACGGTCGGAGCGGAGTTTTCCAATAGCTCCGTGCTCATGTAGATTTATAGAATGACTGATTTTGATAGACCGGGGACAAATTTTTGTCCTCGGCCTCAATTATTGTGATTTAAGCGTCAGTGTCAAAAATTGAATCGCCACTGTACTCGCAGGTCGCGGACTGATTGCGCCCCTGTTGCTTGGCACGGTAGAGTGAACGATCGGCAAGCGCAATCAAGTCAGCCGATGATAGTTCCGAAATCGGAATTAAGTTGGCGATACCCATACTAATAGTAACTACATCGCTCACATCAGAGGTTTTGTGAGGAATATGTAAAGCTTGAATAGCAGCGTGAATCCGTTGGGCCACCGAACTCGCTCCTTCAATATCTGTATTAGGCAAAATGATGGCAAATTCTTCTCCGCCGTAACGCGCCACTAAATCCGCCGGACGGTACACCACCTCTTGCACCGTCTGAGCAAGTTTGAACAGACAACTATCCCCCATTTGATGACCGTAGGAATCATTATAACGTTTGAAATAATCCACATCAAATAACAAAAGAGAAATAGGTTTTTTTTCCCGGTATAGCCGCTGCCATTCATGTTCTAAGCGGTCATTAAAACAGCGACGATTAGCAATTTGAGTCAACCCATCAATATTTACCACTTGTTCTAAGAGATGAGTAGCGCGCGCTAGTTCTTCGTTAGAGAGTGCCAGTTGTTGATTAATTTCTCTCATCCGCGCTTGAGCCTGCTGCCTTTCTGCCAATTCCTTCTGCAATTTCTGAAAAATATCCGCTTGTTTAATGGCGATCGCTAACTGATTAGCAATCTGTTTAACAAGGTCAACTTCAAATTCTTCCCATTGCCGAGGAGCAGAACATTGATGAATACATAACAACCCCCACAAATCTTGTCCATTGAGCAACGGCGCAACTAAATTAGCCCGAACCGGAAATTGTTTCCAAAGAGCGCGGTAACAGTGTTGAAGGTCAATATTATTGATATTTTCTACTATCTGCGTTCTCCATTCTTGATATGAATCAGGATATTGTTCACCACAACAATGGTCGTTAAATTGATTTTTGCTTACCAATTTACATCCTTCGCCTACGGATTCTGAAACAAACTCACCATATCCAAATTTACTATCAGGATCGAACTTAAATATGCCGACGCGCTCGGCATCAAGAAACAAGCGAATATCCTGCGAAGCAATCTCAAAAATTGTAGACAAATCAAGAGATTGACGGATGTGTTGAGTAATTTCTTGAAGTAATATCGCCTTGTCGTACTGTTTCCGCAGAGCGATTTCTGCTTGCTTTTGGGCGAGAATAGCTGCCTCTGCTGCTTTTTTTGCTTTAATAATTTCACCTTCGTATAGGATACGCTGGCGGATACAGATCAAGATGCAATTGTTGACGAAGCTTCCTCCTTTCTCCCGACGCACAGCGTTGATCAGCATCGGTATATCACTACCCTCCTTTGACCTTAATGAGAAGTAAATTTCCTCTACTTTACCATGGAGCTTCAACAGGGGGAAGAAATGGGTTTGATAGAAAATCCGGCTGGCCATTGGCAGAATGAATTCCATCTTCTGTCCCCGCAGTTCATCGGTTTCGTATCCGAGTAATTGCAGTAATGTGGCGTTGACCATTACGATCGTACCATCGTCAGCAAACGAGAGGAATCCACAGGGTGACGTGTTGAGTAGCTCGTCTATCTGGTAGGTCATGTTTGCCATACAAATCAGGTAGTATGAGGTACACTCACATACTCCTTAATCATCTCGATCGTCTCTTGTGGATGACTCAGGTGCGGGCAATGTCCCGTAGCTTTCATCACCCGTAGCGTACTTTTAGGTAGGTGGCGGTGGAGGTAATCCCCTACCTGGGTGGGAGCAATCACATCATCAGCGCATTGCAATATCAGTGTAGGTACTGATGCCTTGGGTAAATCACTGCGATTGTCAGAGTAAAAAGTTACCTCGGCAAAGCGACTTGCAATCACCGGATCCGTAGAGCAAAAACTTGTCTCAAGTTCCTCCGTTAACTCAGGACGATCCTCATTCTGCATCACCATTGGCGCCAGAAAGCTTGCCCAACCAATGTAATTTTTCTCCATGATATCGAGGAGATCCTCAATATCTTTGCGCTCAAACCCTCCGTAATAATTTGGTAAATCATTGATGTAGCAAGGTGAAGGCCCTACGAAAATCAGGCGATTAAAGTAATTAGGAGCTTGAATTGAGGACAGAAGGCCGATCATACTGCTGACAGAATGACCGACAAAAATTACATCCCTCAAGGCTAATTGTTCACAGATATCGAGGACATCCTGAACATAGCCATTGAGGTCGCTGTACCGTTCATAACTGTAGGCACTAATATCAGACTGTCCCGAACCTACATAATCAAATAGGATAATTTTGTAATCCTTCTCGAAGGCCTGTGTTACGAAACGCCACATATTTTGATCGCACCCAAATCCATGAGCAAACATCATCGTCTGGGTGCCTTGTCCTAAGACTTTTATATTATTCCGTAAGAAAATTTTTTTAGTCATTTGAGCGAGACGAGCATTAAATTAATTATAAGACTTTTGCGCGCTTTCATGAGGGACGATTGCTGATCCCACATAGTGGTAGACAACAATTCAGGATGTCGGATTAATTGAATGGCAACCTCAGCAATGGCAGGCTTCCTCAACATATAACGCTGCCCGATTTCCTAGGCGATCGCTTGTAACGATTCCCATTTCGCTGGGGCTTCCATTCCTTCAGCAATTATGCTGAGATTTAACCCCTCTGGGATTACAACTATGGGTTTTTGAATTCCGCGATCGCTCGGATCGCTGGCTAAATCGCGGACAAATGAGCGAGCAATTTTGAGCGACTTCACCGGAAAATTTTTCAGGTTGTTAAAAGCAGAATAGCCAGTCGCAAAATCCTCGACATAAATCCCCATACCATGCTTTGATAATTTGCTCAAAACATGGTATGTAATGTCAACATTAAGCATCATTACAGTTTCCGTAATCTGTAGCTATAGATATTTCGGCTTCATCTCGGTGCGCTCAAGGATGCGATCGCTCTTAGCGATTAAAGTCGGCTGGGTGAGTTGACGTGCCGACAGATTCACCGCGATATTAGGAAGAATTAGTCCTGCTGCTAGCCACTGCTGATATTGCCCACAAGCTTGCTCTAAAACCCATTTGCTCTTCGGGCAAAATCAATCTAGTTTTTTCGGCGAGGGGAATACATCGATGGCGATGAATCCAACCTACTTCAGGAGAATGCCCTCCTCCTACTATAACTTTAACACCAGCAAGGCTACCTGTTTGCAAATCGAGTAGAGACAGGATTTTATGATTTTTGAGATGTCATTGAAATATACAATTTATAGAAACAACAGCTTACCCCTAGATTTTTACCACAACCAATTTAGTGGGATTACTATAGCAAAAGGGGGTGATGAAGAAGGCAATAAAAGCTCCTATTTCAGCAATTAAGAACCTGCCAAATATTGTCGCGGTTGCTATAAATGTTCACAAAATCCTCAAATTAAAAAAGTTGGGTTTCCTAGCTCAACCCAACCTACTTTTAACAACGAATTACTGCTAACTCTCAAATATCCTCGTCGTCTTGACCTTGCACACCCTGGAGAATCCGCGATAGCTCACTCTTCTCATTAATCGTAATCCGAGTCGGAGAACCGCTGATAATCCGTTCGTAACCACGGAACGAATCTTTAATTTGTGGGCCTCTTTCAGTAATTGTGTATTCCCGGATTCCTTTGTCGTGCCACGAACCGCGCATCTTAAACACATTAATTGCCCGCGACATTTCTCCTCGAATCTCTACATACTGCAGCATAATAATTGTGTCAGTAATCGTAGAAATATGGGAGTCGGTAATCGAATTAGAACCCATAAACTGGTCGCTTGTATTCGTAAAAAAGCCAGTGATTTCTTCCTGCTTCGCAAAACCTGTCACTCCGATCACAAATTGCCTGAAAGCATTATTGCTGACACCCCTAGCTAAAGCCGACAGCGAGTCTATAGCAATTCTAGAAGGTTTGAACTCCGCAATTTCTGATTTAATAGTCTGCAAGTGGTCTTCCAAACCAGCAGATTCCGGGTAAGTACACAGCAGCTTCAGCATTCCTTTCTGTTCCATTTCCTCAAAATCAATGCCCCAAGAATAAGCATTGCGGAACAACTGAGCTCGCGACTCTTCATAGGCAAACAGCAGCGCCCGATTGCCGTTCATACAAGCATTCTGCAAGAACTTGCTCACCAACAGCGTTTTGCCGGTTCCCGTTGCACCCGTAGCCAAAATAATCGAGTCTTTGAAGAAGCCGCCACCGCACATCTCGTCGAGAGTTTTATCGCCCGAAGAAACCCGCACGTTGGAAGACTTTTGAGTTAATCGCATCGCCCCTAATGGGAAAATATTAATTCCGTCATTAGTCATAGTAAAAGGATATTCGCCCTTCATATGAGTTGTACCGCGCAACTTCAAAATTTCGATGGTGCGGCGGCGGCGTTCTCCTTCCAATACGTTGCGAACAATCACCACATTATCCGACACAAACTCTTCCACTCCAAACCGAGCCACCGGGCCGTATTCTTCCACCCGTTCCGTCGTCATAACTGTAGTTGCTCCGACTTGTTTGAGGCGCGCAACTAAGCGAAAAATTTCTCGGCGCACCACCGATGCAGCATCGTACTGCTGAAATACGGCGGTAACAGAATCTATTGAAACCCGCTTGGCTTTGTACTTGCGAATGGCGTACTGAATTCGCTCGATTAAGGCTGATAAATCAAAATTTCCTACGATATCTTGACCTTCTGGATCGGGGGAAGCGTCCAAAATAAATAGCTTGCCTTCCTCGATTAACTGTGCTAGATCCCAACCGAAACTGCAAGCATTTTTAATAATATCTGTCGGAGATTCTTCAAAAGTTACGAACACTCCAGCTTCGTCAAAATGGGTAATTCCATTATAGAGAAATTGTACGGCAAATAAAGTTTTTCCCGTTCCTGATGTGCCACTGACTAGGGTGGTTCGGCCGATGGGCATTCCGCCGTGACTGATGTCATCGAAACCCTCAATCATCGTGCGAATTTTTTCAACTCCTGCCGTTACCAATCCTTCTCGTTTAACCGTTTGACTAATTTCATTCATGTCGATTTTTGTCAACTCTCAGTATTCTTTAGTTGTCACTCATTAACCGCGGATCGTGAGTCTTTGTACCCAGCTTTTAGTTTTGGCTCTTGCTCAATAACTAATGACTGCTGAATGCTGACTAATGACCCCGCCCAAAAACCGATACCGTGCCACGTACTCCTGTCGTGGAAAGATAGAAATTTTAGACTTTTGTTCAACCTCCCAGATTCATCTGTGGAGTAAATCTAAAATCTAAAATCGTTCGACGATCGCGCGACTCGACGCTTCGACGCTCGCGCTCGCCGAACGTTTGACGCCAAACCGAAGTCTCAAATCTAAAATCGACTGACTCTTACCTGATTATCTTATGAATTCAGGTCTTCTTCGCGAAGTTCTTCATAGAGCAAATCTAATCCTATCAGAACTTTCTCACGATCGGACAAATCGCCAATAATTTTTCGCACCGGCGGCGGCAGGATTTTGGCCAGCGTCGGGGTTGCCAATATTTTGTCCTCTTCTGCTAGCTGAGGGTTTTTGAGAACATCTATGACTTTCAGCGCGTAGACACCTTGAAATTCTTGTTCTAGGATGTCCTTTAGGGTTTTCAAAGCTCGCACTGAGTTGGGAGTATTCCCCGCAACGTATAGCTTCAGAACGTAGGTTTTCTTCAGAGGACTCATGAACTTTTTTAAATGTTGAGTATTAGTTGTCAGATGTTAGTTGTAGTTGTTATTTGTCTTAAATCCGCTGTTCTTTGTTATTTTATAATAATTTCAGCCTCACGCTCGATCGGCAGTTGGTCGGCTCCTTTATTTTTTGTTAGATTCTACCTTCTACCTTTTGTTTCTTCAATTATGCCAAATCCCTGCTACATTCTACCTTGAGATGTCTCTTTCGGAATCGATCGCCGATACATCTCGCACATATGAGCGATCGCGTCAATCAGGGTCAAACGGTAATCTAGCAATATTTCCTCGCTGCGCCCTTCTAATTTTAGCTGTTTAGCAAACTCGTCCATCAATTCCATGTGAATTTCTACAATTTGAGTCACGGGAACGTCAGCAAAAAAAGCCAAATTCACAAATTCATCTATTTGATTGTTGACGGCAGCATCTTGAGAAAAGTAATTCAAAACGATGTCGCGATAACTTGACTTGAGTTGCTCCAAAAACTTTTGCTTTTCGGGGGCCGACAGATTTTTCAAAAAAATCTGAGAATTTCTTTTATAATACACACCTAAGTATCCTAATCGCTCCCGTAATTTTTCCGCCAGTCGCCGCTGCTGTCGGCTGAGCAAACTTTGAGCAGTCAATTGGGCTGTCGCATCGACGGTTACGGATTGGTAATTGACAGGAACCGGAGTTGAAAGTTTCAGAAATTGTGCGATCGCCCGATCGATAGCGGCAGCTATGGATCTCGATCGAGCGATTGCCAGTTGCACCTCAGCAGGGTGATAAAAAAAAGCACAGCTTTCGTCTTGACTCTGGTTGGCGGTACTGGCTGCGGCCTCAAAACCATCTGAATATGGTGCTTCGGGCTTGCCATCTACCTGCGCGTGAGGCGAAAAAATCACAGCAGGCAAAAAGAGCGATCGTTCTTGCAGCTTCCCCAGAAGCGATCGCAGATCCCCATCCACCTCCAAAACCAAACAATCAAGGTGATAATTGTGTTTAAGGAACCCCAAAAGCTCCACTGCCGACTTAATGTGCGTTAAAGTATAGCGTTCGCCTCTCAAAAGCTCGATCGCAGAGGCTGCAATTTCCTCAGAGCGGACAAAAATACCGATAGACAGTTGAGGAAGCAAAGCTGTAGGTGCACCACCTAAGTTGCCTGAAAGTGCTGGATCGCTCAGAGTTGATATCTCCTTTACAAAAAACTTAACATTTTAACAATCATCTCAACATTTATTTTAACCAATCTTAACCGCAAAATAAGTGATGCGCTTCTACCAGAGGAAGAATCAAAGTGTACTCCGTGGTTTTTGTGTCAAGCACCCTGAGCGTGATTTCTGCAATTAAGCTTAAGCCTTAAAATAATTGCTAGTCGCCTCAAATCAGGCGTAGGCATCGAACTCCCCGGTCTCGGTGCGGATAACGAGCCTGATAGCGAACTGATATAAAACAAATAAGATACAGAAATTCGCAGCTACATTGAGCATCAAAAATATTACTGCTCTCGCGAGCAGACTTTCAGGTTTGTTATGCCACTCACCACCCCCAGTCTCAAAAATTTTATCGAGCCAGTGCCGCTGTGCCTCCAAACGAGTGCGCTAGAATCGCTGCAGTCAATTTTCAGCTCCTGTAACTGCGATCGAGTCGCAGTAGTCAACGAACAGTTACAGCCGCTGGGATTAGTGTACCTCCGCAGCCTTTGGGCTTGGGGAGCCGATCGCACAAACGACGGGCCGCAACCTTTGTCAGAAAGCTCGATCGCGATCGAACCAGTCAGAGCATTACCCGCCACTATGAGCGTCAGGGAATTCTGGGAGTACCTGCAAACAGAAGAACAGAACACCCCAGCCCAGCCAAACCGCCAAACCGCCGGCATTTCATCAAACAACCCGATCGCCGTCACAGATGCCAGCGGTCAATTTTTAGGAATGCTAGACAGCCTGAGCCTGCTGCAATTCGCCGCACTCAACAGCAGCTCGCTCTGCAGCCTCACAGAGCAGGAAACAGCCGTCAAAGAAATCGAATTAAAACCGGTTTCCGAAGCCATCGCCACGGCCCTAGGCGCTCAAGTACGCTTTTTAGAAGCAGGATTGAAACCTTCGGAAAACCTCAACTCCCTAGTTGAACTGTTGGAAAAACTGCCCCTGCCCCTGAGATTGCAAACCCCAACCGCACAAATAGTCAGTCAAAACGCAGCGTGGCGGATTTTGCTGGGAGCAGGCCCAGAACCAGTTCCCGAACCAGCAGCAAATTTGGGTAAACACTCGCCCCGCAAACCAAGCAATTTAACAAGCGAATACAAGAGCGTGCAGTTTGAGGCCATCACCAAAGACTGCAGGAGCCTAGTAGGAGCAACTAGAGCGGGCGATTCCCTGCGGGATAGCTTCGCCGCGCGTGATTCAACCGCAGCCACCAGTTGCCCGCTGCCCCTGTACGCCGCCGCCTCCCCCTCAACATTAACCGCTCCAGCTTGGTGTCCCATGGCCGGCAAACCAGACACCTACATTTGCGAGTGCCCCGTACAAAAAGGTCAAGAACGGATCTGGCAATTTGTCAAACAGCCACTCTCAGACAAGCTAATTTTAGTAATGGGACAAGATGTCACCGAAGAACATTTAGTCGCCAAAGAACTAGCAGCGAAAAACGCAGATTTAATCCACCTCAACCGACTAAAAGACGAATTTTTATCCTGCATCAGCCACGAACTAAAAACCCCCCTCACCGCCGTCCTCGGTTTGTCCAGCCTCCTCAAAGATAAATTGATCGGAGAACTCAACGATCGCCAAACACGCTACGCCAAACTAATCCATAAAAGCGGGCGGCATTTGATGACAATAGTTAACGACATTTTAGACTTGACCCGGATGGAAACCGGGCAGCTAGAACTAATTCCCGAAGCAGTGGAAATAGCATCAACCTGCCAAAGAGCCTTTGAACAAGCAAAACAACTGCAACAGCAAGAAGAAAAAAACCCTCCCGCCCCCAGCAAAACGGACGGTACAGCCAACGCAGAACCATCCGCCCAAATAGAATTTACACTCGAAATAGAACCGGGACTGAGCCAATTAATTGCCGACGAACTGCGACTGCGGCAAATGCTAGTTAACCTCCTTTCCAACGCCCTAAAATTCACAGAAATCGGTGGCAAAATCGGATTGAAAGTAAATGTTTGGGAAGGCTGGATCGCATTCACAGTTTGGGACACTGGCATCGGCATCCCCGCCGACAAACAGCACCTAATCTTTCAGAAATTTCAACAGCTAGAAAGCCCCCTCACCCGCCGCTTTCAAGGAACCGGACTGGGACTGGTACTGACTCAACGCCTAGCTCGGCTCCACGGCGGAGACGTTTCGTTTATTTCCTCAGAAAACCAAGGCTCTCAATTTACCCTGCTGCTGCCACCAACTCCTCCGGGAAACAGCAGCGAAGAAGTCCCGGCACCGGGAGCCGCTGAGGAAGAATTATTAAAACCCCAATATCAGATTCCGATCGCCAATTCTCGCTCTCGTTTAGTATTAATAGTCGAAGCAGTTCCCAAATATATCGAAGATTTAACCAACGTCATCTCAGGTTTGGGCTACCAAGTAATAGTGGCCCGTTCCGGCACCGAAGCGCTGGAAAAAGCCCGCAGGTTTAGTCCCGAAGCGATTTTCCTCAACCCGCTGCTGCCCCTGCTGTCGGGTTGGGACGTGCTGACGCTGCTCAAGAGTGACCCGGATACCCGATCGATTCCGGCGATCGTCACGGCCACCAGAGGCGAAAAAGAACGGGCCAGTGTCAACAGGGCCGAAGGCTTTTTGAGCTTGCCGGTGGAAGAACCCGCTTTGCGGCGGCTGCTGGCAGACTTGATCGGCCACAGTAATGCTAGTAGCGCCAAAGTAAGGAGTTCTTTAACCGTGTTGTGGCTCAGCCCGCAAAACAGTTCGTCTCAAGGTTCCGCTTTACTGCTCAACCCCAACTACTGCCGGGTTTTAGAAGCAGACGACCTCGGCCAAGCAGAACTCGTGGCCCGAATTTGGCGGCCCGATGCGATCGTCTTAGACGGTACAAGTCAACTGCAAAACCCCTTAGCTTTTATCGAACAGTTAAGTCGGTCTCGAAATTTGGGTTCTCTCCCCTTGGTGACTTTAGACTCCCGAACTACGCAACTGGCAAATCAAGTCAAAGGATTGTCCGTATTTCCCTGTTTAGCCACTAGCAGTCCCGACGACGGTGAAACTTCACCAACCGGGTTAATGCCAAGTGCTTTGTGGCAAGTAATTCAAGTTGCTGCGGGCATGAGTTGGAAGCCCAGCATTTTATTTGCCGACATTTCGACTTTACCGGATTTGCACTCCTCTTCTGGGGGGAAGCCGACGGGAGAATTGGAACATGGCGATCGATCGACCGCGGCCGAGATTCCCCTCCCCAATTCCCAGTTTTCTACTCCCAACTTTCAAGCTTTGATTCAGTACGTCCAAACCGCAGGATTTCGAGGGTCGATCGCTCCCTGCTGGACAGAAGTTTTGCAGCAGTTGCAATATCAAAGCGTTGACTTAGTTTTGCTGTGCTTGCGAGATGCCCCCTCAGAATCCCCCGCTATGTTGCAGGCGCTATCGAACCTGCGGCAAATGGCAGTAAAACTGCCAATTTTAGTCTGGGATTATCGATCGGCTGTAAATTCGGAATCCGAGGCGATCGACTTTCTACTGGAAGAAGTATCTGCCAAAATTTTGCCTTCTTCCCTATCGGCAGCACAATTGTTAGACAAAATTCAACAAGCTTTATTAACTCACTAAAATTTTTGAAAATGAAGGATTTACCAGGTTTAGATTGAATAATTTACTCCTTTATAACCAGTAAAAACAAAAGAGTATTTAGGACAAAAAAAAGGATTTTTTAAGTTTTAAAATATAAACCGCGAAGCGTTATTTATTGACTCATTTAAGTTGCTAATAACTCATAATTGTGCCTATTTGTAGTGAGGTAATCAGTCGTGTCTAAAACAGTGAATAAAAACGACAATCCAGAATGTAAACATAATTTGAGAAGTATTTAAATGAAAACCAAAAAGTGTTGCGAGTCAAGAAGCAATATCAAAACTCAAAAATATGAGTTATTATAGGCGATCGAGAAACCCTTATATTTTTTTCTGGGGCTGTACAGTGCCTAATCGCATTCCTTTAATATCTCTGCTACTCGCACTCGGTTTGGGGGCAATGCCCGAGCCTGCTGTTGCACAGGCACTCCTGCCTTACACCCTGCAAATCGACTCGGCCCAACTCGAACAAACGGCATTGAGCCTTGCAGAAGAAGCCGTCCAGCTAGCCAGACTCCAGCAGTACCAACTAGCGGTACCCAGAGCCGAACTCGCCACACAGTTAGCCCCCAAAAATGCTCAAACTTGGACTTTGTTAGGTAGCTTGTACCTTCAAGTCGAGCAGTTTGACAAAGGCATTGAAGCTTTGGGACAAGCTCAATCTCTGTCGCCCGAAAATCCATCAATTAAATTTGTCTTGGGAGAAGCTCACTTTCGGAAAGCGAACTACGAGAAAGCAGCCGAATATTTGCAAGCAGGATTAAAACTCAAACCAGACACTCCAGGTGCATTATTTGATTTAGGCAATGCTTTTTATAAGCTGAAGCGGTTCGATCAGGCGATCGCCCAATACGAAAAAGCCTTTGCTTTAGAAAAAAATCTTTGGCCTGCTGTCAACAATATCGGATTAGTCAAATACGAAATGGGGGATGTTGATAGCGCCATCAAACGCTGGCAAGAAGCGATCGCGATCGACGACAAAGCAGCCGAAGCAATGCTAGCTCTAGCAGTAGCATTCTACACCAAAGGTGACAAAGAAAAAGGCTTAGCGATGGGAGAAGCAGCTCTGAAACTAGACCAACGCTATGCTACCGTAGAATATCTCAAAGAAAACCTCTGGGGCGATCGTTTAATCGCAGATACCCAAAAGTTGCTAGCCACTCCTGAAATCAAAGCAGCACTGACTAAAATTCAAGACGCCCCACCCCCTCCCCAACTGTCGCCTTAATTGTAGTTAAGTTTGTAGTGAGGACTTAAGTCCTCAAAGCCTTTTTTAACTGAGCACCAACTATCTTATTCACGACTAAGACCAAAAAATAGTTGAATACGTTATGGGTAGGGGTAAGGTGCGCGCACAGCGCACCCTACAGATAGAGTTGGTGCGTAAGTTCTATTATTGCCACGAAGCAATTGCTGTCTTCAATTCTCCAATCTAAAATCTAAAATCTAAAATCTAAAATCCCATGACCCCCCTAAGCTGGAAAGAACTAGAAGCCCTCACAGACTTTGAGGTCGATCGCACAAACGGCCCCACCAACGCTCAATCCCGCTTGCGCCTCTTCGGTAAAACCGAATCCGATGTGCGAGTCACCCTGTACCGCGATAACCATGCTTGGTGTCCCTACTGCCAAAAAATCTGGTTGTGGCTGGAAGAAAAAGAAATCCCCTACCGTATTGACAAAGTTACAATGTTCTGCTATGGGGAAAAGGAAAGCTGGTACAAGCGGAAAGTGCCTTCGGGAATGCTACCGGCGATCGAACTAGACGGCCGCATCATCACCGAAAGCGATGACATCTTAATCGCCCTCGAACGAGTCTATGGCCCCTTGGGTTTGGGCATGGAAAACCCCGCAGTCATACCCATGCGGCGGTTAGAGCGACTGCTGTTTAGGGCCTGGTGCTCTTGGCTGTGCTACCCAGCAAGTTCAGCCAAAGTAGAACAGCACAACCGCAACCAATTTATCAGCGTCGTCACCCAGGTAGAAGCAGCCTTGGCTAGCACTCCGGGGCCTTATTTCCTCGATGAATTTGGCACTGCGGATGTCATCTTTACGCCCTACGTCGAACGGATGAATGCCAGTCTTTACTACTACAAAGGCTACTCGATGCGGGAAGAAAACCCGCGCTTTGCTGACTGGTTTGCGGCGATGGAAACCCGCCCTACCTATCGCGGCACTCAGAGCGATTTTCACACCCACGTCCACGATTTACCGCCTCAGATGGGCGGCTGTTATGAAAACGGCGAACCTCAGATGCTACTCAATAAAGCCCGCGTGGATAATGGGCCTTGGGCTGGACTCCCGGATGTGATGTATCCAGAACCGGAAACCTCTCGCGCTGAAGCACTCCATCGCGTCATTAAGCACCAGCGCAACATCGTTCGAGTCAATCCTGCTGATGACAACTTATTTGATGAGGCTTTGCGTTGTGCTTTAACTTTGATGATGACTGGCGAAGTTTGTACGCCGCCGCCTGGTTCTGATTCGGCTTTGCGGTATTTGCGCGATCGGGTGAATGTGCCCCGTGATATGTCGATCTACGCGGCCAAGCGATTGAGGGAAGCGTTGGAGGAAACGGCGGCTTTGGTGGGTGATGGCCAAGGTTCTCCGATTCTGCTGAAGCATCGGCGAGATCAAGATCCGGCTAATTTTGTGTAGGATTCTAGGGCGATCGCGTGTTAAATTAACTTTTGGTAGCATGGTTAGTGATTACTTTTGCCAGCGCGATCGCATCCAAACACAAGATAATAGAGTCAATTTTGTTTGAGAATACGATTATTGAAGATGTATTTTTGGGTAACAGTTGGCGGTCTATTCAAATGCTTCTCTTAACACTGTTTGCATCAGGTCTTCTGCTAATTGTTTTCGGTGTTTGATTTGTGATTCTAGTTCGTCTATTATTTTCATTAAATAATCAACTTTTTCCACTATTGCTTTTTGTTCTGCAAGGGGTGGAAGGGGAATAAGCATATTTCGACATTGTGCTAGTGAAATATTATCTTGACCAACAACTCCTAATGTTTGTATTTTCTTGATTTCTGAACCTTCATTTAAAAAAATATATATGTATTGATTAACAGATTTTTTCATACAGCGAAAAATTGCTAGTGCTTGATTAATATTCCATTCTTCAAAATCATCTGGTACAAGAGCTATTTTTCCAAGAGGTGGACCAACAATATTCATAAGTACATCACCAGGATATACTTTTGATCGGCTTAATCTTTGATGCGTAGTTTTTTCAATAAATTGTGGTTTGTAATAAAAATCTATTTTTTGATTTACAATATTATAAACTTTTAGATATGGTATTTCACCGCCATCTTTAAATTCGCTGCTACTAGGAGTTGTTCCTTTTGTGATAAAATCGCATATTTCCCCTAAACGACACCAAACCCAACTATCAGGTAAAGAAAACGGGATTTCATCGGGTGAAATTTCGGGGATAGGTTTTTCTTTTTTGAGTTTTCCATCAGCTATTAATTGTTCTTTTTCCGCTTTGATTTTGGCGAGGAGTGCGGCTGCATCGGTGTCTGGATTCCCTTTTTGGATTGGGTTTTGTTTACGCCATTCTGCTGTTAATTGACCAGAAATAGCTTCTTGTAAAATCGCCTGTTTTAGTTGATCAATATATTTTTCTTGATTAAATAATTCCTCGTTAAAATTATTTATTAATTGGGTTGTTTGTCCATTTAAAAATAATATTGTTGATTGTTCATCAATCAAAGGAATAAATAAGTCATGATTAAGAAAAATCTGTTCATTCAAATATTTTCTATGAGTAATACCACTACTTGCTCTTTCACAAAGATCGTAGAAAGCAGGAGAATTTGTATATTTGTTAATCCATTCTACTGTGGTTAAAGAATGATTTATATCATAAGCCCAAAAATTACCTGTTATTATTGCACCATCAACATCATCTCCCGCAATTCCAAAAGCACCATATCGAGCATCAATTTTAGACATCAAAAATTGTCCAGATTTCAGGATAAATTGTTTTTTTGTTCCAATTTTCTTCCCAATTTCTTTGTCTCTTAAAGATACTCCTTGATGTTTAGTTCTAATAGTTACACGCTTGTATTCTTTTTGATCTTCTATTTCAATTGGTATTTTTGAGCGAATTAAGAGATCGCTGATTTTTACTTTTTGCCATTTACTCATGAAAAATACCTTCCTTTAATAAATCTAAAATTCTATCACTTTCCTTTAAAGAATTATGCAACATATCCAACAACTCAACCGAACTATAACCCCTTTCAACCTCCGCAACATGGGGATTTTTCACATCTATATTAAAACCATTTTTCTCTAAATCCTCAAAACTTACCCGCCATGCTTGCTCATTTTCCTCTCGCTTATGCCACCATTGTTTTAAAGACTGAAACTCATTTTTATTAATCGGTTTCGTCTTAGAATACGCCTTCACACCTGACGGTAATTGATGTTCCCAATACCAGATTTCCTGAGTCGGTTTACCTTTGGTAAAAAATAACAAATTTGTCGCCACAGACGCATAAGGTTGAAATACCGAATTAGGTAAACGGACAATAGTATGCAGATTACAAGACTCTAATAAATGCTGACGAATCCGCGCCTTTACCCCATCCCCCGTTAACGATCCATCAGGTAAAACAATAGCAGCCCGTCCGCCATCATGCAAATACCGCACCATCAACAATAAAAACAAATCTGCGCTTTCTGTAGTACGATAACTCATCGGAAAATTATCCTGTACCCCATCAGTCACCGAAGCCCCAAAAGGTGGATTTGCTAATATGACATCAACCCGATCTTTATCACCAATAGAAGTATATTCCCGATTTAAACTATCAGTATATTCAATATTGGGAATTTCAATTTCATGCAGAAATAAATTTGTCACGGCTAACATAAAGGGTAAAGGCTTAAATTCCATCCCCTTAATCGTTTTTTCTAATGTTACTAAATCCCGTACATCATCCAAGCCTTGCAAACGTAAATGATTAATCGCACAGGTCAAAAAACCACCCGTACCACAAGCAGGATCGAGTACAAATTCTCCTAACTGGGGATTAACCATTTCTGTCATAAATTCAGTTAAAGCGCGAGGCGTGTAAAACTCCCCATAAGCGCCCGCAGTCTGAAGTTCCCGCAAAATAGTTTCGTAAATATCACCGAATAAATGACGATCTTCCGAACTTTCAAAATCAATTTCATTGAGACTATTCAACACCTGACGAATAATAGTCCCATTTTTCATGTAATTATTCGTACCCTCAAAAATCTCTCGGACAATCATCGCCCGTTTATTCCCGGTGCTAATATCAAGGGATCTCAAAGTGGGAAACAATTCTTGATCGATAAAATTCCGTAATTCATCCCCCGTCATTCCTTCCTTATCCGCCGCCCAATTACACCAGCGCAACCTTTCAGGAATCGGGGAAACAAAATCATCCCTAAGCAATTCTAACTCTGAATCACTAGCATCAAGAATTTTGAGAAATAGTAACCAGCCCAACTGTTCGATCCGTTGTCCATCGCCAGACACCCCCGGATCTCTCCGCATAAAATTACGCAGACTTTTAATATTACCGCCCAGATTTTTCATGCTGCTACTTGATACAATTCAGACATCAATTCCCGCAAAGCTGAAACATATTGAGGTTTACCCCCAAATCGTTTGACGATCTCCCCTGGAGATCCAAATTGCTTGAGTGGTTCTAATTTTAGCACAGCAATGTCTTCAATATTTTCGATCCCATCCGTAGCATATTTTTCTAAAAGAGCCTCTAACACCGCTCGCGCCTGTGACTCATACTTAGTAAAATAATCTCGTTTTTTGACATTTTCTGCCCGTTCCCTGCGAGTTAAAGGGGGACGATCCCAAGCAATATGACAAATCAAATCGAATAAGTCCAAATCTTTTTTAATATCCCTCTGTAAATTCTCAACAATAATATCATGTTCTCGCAGTTCTGCAATCAAAGCACTTTTTTTATCCGCTTCATTCCAACGGGCTAAAAATTCATCTAAACTGCTAAATTCTCGCAGCAAGTTCTGTTTAGTATAATCTTTTAAACTCGTTGTCACCAAATCCCCATTATCATTGAGATATTGAATCCGCTCATTTAAGATTGTTACATCTACCCCAGCAATATAAACTTTACCCTGTTTTTCTGTAGTAATTTCACCAGCAAAAATAATTGTCGGTTTTAGATTTTCAGGAAGATCATTATTTTGATCAAAATTAACTATTTCGCCCGTCTCCTGATCAATAATTTCACCTGTCAGATCACCGATAATATTCTCTGGTGTGAATTCCTCATCATCCCGTATTTCCTTAATCATCACCGGATCACCATCAAAAGCTCGATCCGAAAACAGATCCGTAACATTTCTAAAATCCATAATAGTGAAAAATCGCTTATCAAACTGTTCATTAATTCTTGTTCCACGTCCAATAATTTGTTTAAATTCGGTCATAGAACGAATATTAGAATCCAGTACAATTAATTTACAGGTTTGAGCATCAACCCCCGTCGTCATTAACTTAGAAGTTGTCGCAATCACCGGATAACGTTCTTCTGGATTAATAAAGTTATCTAATTCCAGTTTGCCTTCCTTATCTTCTCCAGTAATTCGCATTACATATTTATAATTTTCCCTGACTAAATCTCCTGCTTCATTGGTGATCGCTTGTCGCATTCTCTCCGCGTGTTCTACATCGACACAAAAAATAATAGTCTTTGAGTAAACATCTGTTTGTCGCAAAAAATCCATCACTCTTTTAGCAACAGCTTGTGTCCTTTCATCAATGACTAAATTCCGGTCAAAATCCTTGGAATTATAAATCCGATCCTCGACTAAATCCCCTGATTTATCTAGCTTACTCGCTTCGGGGCGATATCCTTCTAAATCAACATTTAAACCGACTCGAATCACCTTATAGGGTGCGAGAAAACCATCATCAATTCCTTGTTTGAGAGAATAAGTATAAATCGGATCGGCAAAATATTCAATATTAGAAACTTCCTTAGTTTCCTTTGGAGTTGCCGTTAATCCGATTTGAGTTGCCGAACTAAAATACTCTAAAATCTCTCGCCATTTACTATCATCAGCAGCGCTACCTCGATGACATTCATCAACTATAACTAAATCAAAAAAATCGCGGCTAAATTCTCGATAAGCATCAGCATCTTCATCATCATAATTAACCAAACCCTGATACAAGGATAAATAGATTTCAAACGCGGTGTCAATTACTTTCTTTTTAATTACTGTCATTTTATTTTTAAAATACTTAAAATCACCCCGTTTGGTTTGACTAATTAAAGAGGTGCGATCGGCTAAAAATAAAATTCGTTTTTTGATGCCATTTTTCCATAGCCGATAAATAATCTGGAAAGCCGTGTAAGTCTTACCCGAACCAGTTGCCATCACCAATAGTAAACGATTCTGACCTTTGGCGATCGCTTCTACAGTCCGATTAATCGCGATCTGCTGATAATAGCGCGGCTGGCGACCTTGAGAATCAAAAAAGTAATCAAAGCTGGCTATTTCTTCCGCTTCAGACGTTTCAATCTGCTTAAATTTCTTGTATTTTTGCCAAATCTCATCAGGACTCGGAAAATTATCAAGGCTTAATTCTCGCTCAATCAAACTAGAAAAGCCAGATTTATCATGCTCTAAAAAACCATCCCCATTAGAACTAAAAGCGACAGGTAAATCTAAAATATCTGCATAGTTTAAAGCCTGCTGCATACCAGCACCAAGAGGATAAATATTTTTTTTAGCTTCAATAACAGCAATCGGTATATTCGGTTTATAATAAAGAATGTAATCAGCCTTTTTAGCCTTACCCCTTTGGGTTAGATTCCCTTTAACATAAATTCGACCATCAGTAAAATAAACCTGTTCTCGGACTTGCTTGCTAATATCCCACCCCGCTAGAACTAAAGCAGGTAAAATATACTGTGTACAAATATCCTGTTCTGAAAGCTCTCGTTTATTAGTCATCTTTTATGTCACCGATTTTAACTATAGGAGGAAGATTTTCTACTGCTTGAAAAGGATTTAATACCAATAAATCCAAATCACCCGTAACAATTACATTGGCATTACCACTAACAGCCAACTCTAAAAACTTATTAGCATTGTCACCTCCCTGGCAACCGCCACCAAGACAGTAAGGACGTTCTAGATCGCTCAAACAATTGCCTGGAATTGCATTTTCACATCGACTTCTTCGTTCTTCCTTCTGCTATAAATCCACTCAGAATGTTAATCACGCTAATTTGTCTAGTTTTTTATGAGCGGTAAAAAGTTAAGCTTTTAAGCTTAACTTTTTACGGACTGATATCTAAGCAACCTCTACAAACACACCGCTTCGAGCAAACTCCTCTTCTTCAGGACTAAAGACTGGAGCTCGATCGACAAGGTCAGGGTCAAAGTAATATGTCTCTTGTAGGAATTGTCCGGTGACGATCGCCTCCTCCAACTCCTTGATGTAATCTTGGGCAACTAAGCAGGCCTCCTTGATGCCTTCCTCATCCCTCTTATCCAGCAGCTTTTGCAAAGTTGCTCTCACACCTGTCAGTCGTGCCGCGGGCTTGAGCATACCGTAGAGGCGGTACATCCGATCGGTGGCAATGCTAATGTGTTTGAGGGCTTTGGCTCGTGCTAGCTCAGAGTCAATGCTGGGCCAATAACGAGTGGTGTAGAATGCTTTCTCATCCTTGTGATACCACTCCTCCGATCGCGCAATTGATGAGGAGACAGTATTGTGCAGCTTCCAGAAGAATAAGCGCAGGGAAGCGCCATCTACTACCGTGGACAGCTTCGCCTCCATTGATACCTCAAAGTCATTCAGACGCGGGTCGCGCCCAAGCACAAGGTACTCTACAGGGTACATTTCCACCTCTTTATTCTGCACCACGTAGGCGTTGAGGTGGTGGCGGCAGTAGGGGCAGGGATACATAGTGGCAAACAGCTTGAAGAAGTCCTTGAAGATTGCCACCAGAGTTTTTTGCTGTTGGGGGGTTTTGGTAGAGACGATTTCAGCCGTAGTGTGGAAGAAACGCCACACCGCAGGGCCAATATAGTAAGGGAAGCTGACGCGCATTTGTGAATTCTTTATTTCACTGCGATCGATATACACGTCGATGAACGATACGTATTGCGAGAGTTCGCCAGACTCGCGCCCAAACTCCAAGCGTTCGCGCCGTTTCTGTACCCCATTCAGGTAGTTGTGCGTCAAGCGCCATGCCTGTTTGAGCATTAGCTTCTGTTTTGGAGCGCATTTGGGAAAGCTTTCTACAACATCCGCCCCATAGCGCCCAAATTCCCCTGACGTTTTAGTCGCTTCGTACCACTGGTTTAAAGCCACTTCGTCAGGAACCGTATTGAAGGGGATGTCTGCTGCTGTGCTGACGCTGAAAGCAGCCAACAGCTTCGGCATAAAGTCTTCATACCAATAGGCGACTGGCATCATCGCACCATCAATTTCCTCTGAGGCATCCGAGAGGATGACTCGGTTCCACTTCTTCAGGTACTCTTTTGGATCTCCTTCAGATTTGGCTGGTGGCGGTGCCATTTCCTCACTCAGTTCCATTTTTCTCAATCGGTTGAGTTCGTTGATGGCAAGCACACCCTCGGCGATGTCACGCAAGTTGAGACTCTTCTTCTTGATGGTGATGGCAAACTCGACTCCCGCGGCAAACTTTTCCTTGGCAGTTGCAGACTTACCCCGCGCCTCCAACATGGCTTTTTGTTCTGCCAACATTTCGGGAGTTTTTTCTATAGTCTTCCAGTTTTTGATGCGATCTTGTAGTCGGGCATATTCATCTTCGAGCGATTTAACTACTGCATCCAATAAAGGGTTGCACGCCGACTCTACTACACATAATCCTTTATAAAGCCCGATCGCACATCTGACAAATTGCACAAAATCAACGATTCTGTATGGCAAGTTTCTCACGCGCAGGTGAGTCTCGTGGTTGGCGGAAAAACTCTCGCGGAAGCTGCGGTAGGCTGCTCCCTGGATCAGACGAAACAAACCAATCTGCATCTGCAAGCGGGACGTACCGCGCTTGTTCTCAGCTTGTGGGTGTTGCGCGAGTAGTTCTTTTAGGCGCGCTATTTCTGGATTGCTATCAGTGGGTGCTTCTTCTAGATTAGGTTCAATAGTGGCAGAAGCTGCCTCATTGATAGCAGTTGCTGTAGTTGCGATCGCAGCCGCTGTACTGTCTGAAATCTCGGTTGTCTGTGTGCTGACAACCGGAACCGGCGAGTCTTGATATCCTGTTGTGAGCTCTGACTCATCCGGTACCAGTTTGCAGAATTCCTTAAAGTCTATTGAGGCATCGCCGTCATGATCTACCTCTTTGATGATCTCATCGAGCTCTTGCTCTGTCAGCCCAAACTGGCTCATCACACCCTGCAGCTCGTTTTTAGTGATTTGACCGCTACCGTTTTCATCAAATACACTAAATGCCATTTTGAGACGACTCTGGCGATCGCCCTGCTGGGACACCATCAGCATTTTGAATTCATCAAAATCGATACTGCCAGACAAGTCTACGTCCACTTCTTTGATCATGTCGCGCAGCTCGGTTTCGTTAGGACTCTGGCCTAGCGATCGCATCACTTGACCCAGTTCTTCTGATGAAATAGCACCGCTCCCGTCCGCGTCAAATACTTTAAAAGCTTCCCATAACTTTGCCACATCTTCTTCAGTCATGGCTTTTTTTTCAAGCTGCACAGAGGTCATAACTAAATCTTCCCTGATTTTTTTATTGGCTGTCTATTGATTAAGCTGTTCGGCATTTAAAAGACGATAGTAGGGTGCGTCAGTACAGAAGTGTTTCCCAAGTCCTGTAAGTGTTCACTCCTGACGCACCATACAAGCCTCGTTAGTGCTTTAAATGCTCCACAGCTTACGACCAATATACTTTAATTCCTGATGAGTTACGCAACGGTCTTGTCAAATCCAAGGGTGTTGCCGATATCTCCCACTTTGGCTTGTGACAGTATATCTATCAGATTGATATTACTCCCAGTAATTTTCCCAATCATCCTTAAAAACTTCCTGTAATCTCTGCATATACGCATCAGTCTTAATCTTCACCATCCACAGATTATTAGCATTGCTGCCTCCCTTGCACACAACACCTTCATCTACACCGTATTTTCCGTGGCGAATATCATCCATAAACTTTCCCGTCAGTTTGCCGCGATAAATCACTCGCGCAATATTTAATTTACCAAAATCCTGAATAAACCGATCGGGAATAACCATACCGCGATCGGTTTCCACATCAAAAAGTACCAGTTGTTTGCGATCGTCCTTTTGGTGCATGCCCGCAAACGAGCTAGCACCAAAAAACTCTGTAAGGAATGAGAATTAAATAACTTCCACAATGAAAGTGGGATGGGCGTCCCGCCCGTCCACTCATGACGGGCGGGACGCCCATCCCACAATAACAATTAAAATTGTAAGTTATTTAATTCGCGCTCCTAAACACCGTAATTTCAGCCGAGTGATACTGTTCGTTCTCTCGAAAAATAAACTCTAAGGGACTAGCAAACTCTCTTTTAAATATTTCAGGTGCTGCTTCTAAACCTGGATGTGCAGCAATAAATTCTGCAATTCCCATCTCATCCAAATCAAATCTACTGCGGCGCGTACCAAAAGCATACCAACCAAGTTCAACTTCCCAAAACCAATGCAAATTAGTGCCATCGTACTTCTCAAAAGCTACACATTGTTCGTTAGGGCAATTTTTACTATCGGGAATTTTGGGATAGGCAAGTTGAACTCGTGTCATATAGAGGAAGGAAGTTCGGCAACGGATTGTGTAACTGATGTAACGGATGTAACTGATGTAACGGATGTAACGGATGTCAGTCCGAGGGAAGAAGGAAGAAGGAAGAAGGAAAGGTTTTTTAACAGTTTTACCCCTTCCTCTTCACTTCTAAAAATCTTGCAATTGAGCAGTTTGAACGGCTACTTCTTTAATCTGGGCACCACGGCGCACCTTCAGTTTGAGAATTTGACCGATTTGGCTGTTTTCCACCAAATTTTGCAACTGTTCCGCCTCAGTCACTCCTTCACCGTCAATTTGAACTATCACATCCCCTTTGCGAATCCCTGCTTTCTCCGCAGGGGTGTTGGGCACAACTCGCATCACTAAAACTCCGTTAACTTCCGGGACAATCAAAGGAGCATTGGGGTCAGAATTATTCTCTCTGGCCATTTCAGGAGTCAAAGCAATCATCTGAATCCCCAAAAACGGATGGCTGACTTGTTCTCCCTTGGCTAACTGCGCGTAGATGGCCTTGGCTTTGTCGATCGGAATCGCAAACCCAATACCCATTGCATCGGCTCGAATCGCCGTGTTGATGCCAATCACTTCTCCTCTGCTGTTTAACAGCGGGCCACCGGAATTGCCGGGATTGATGGCCGCGTCGGTTTGAATGAAATCGAGCCGCTTGTCGGGAATGCCGACGGCTGCACTGGATCGTTTGAGGGTGCTGATAATGCCCAAGGTGACGGTGTTGTCAAATCCCAGGGGGTTGCCCACGGCGATCGCCCAATCTCCTACTTTCACCGCGTCGGAATCTCCCAAGGTGGCCGTCGGCAGGTTTAATTGCTTGGTATTAATTTTGACAACTGCCAAATCTGTTATTTCGTCAGTACCTTGGACTTCTCCTGGAAATGTTCTGCCGTCGTTTAAGGTGACAGTGACTCGATCGGCTTTGTCAACTACGTGAGCGTTGGTTAAAACAATCCCGCTTTTGTCAATAATGAAGCCGGAACCTTGACCGCGTAAGCGTTCTTGTCTGGGGGTCAAGCTGCGTAAATCTTCTCCCAAAAATCTGCGGAAGAAGGGGTCTTCCATTAAGGGATCGATGTTGCGACTGACAGTGCGCTCGGTATCAATACGAACAACTGCTGGCCCGACTCGATCGACTGCAGCAGTCACAAAACTGCCGGTATCCCCTGGGAGTTCAGGACTCCGCAGCGCTAACAGTTGCGGATTCGCGGCGGTGGCTAGGAAACTCTGGAAGTGTAAGTTGGGCGGATTTGTGAACGTCGCGGCGGTAGCGGGTGCAGGATTGATTGCTAACGCACTCAGGGCGATCGTCATTGCTAAAATTAGGGCCAACCAACGATCACCGGTTCGAGGTGCGGGCCGAAAAAACTTAAATAGTCGCATAGCGTCAATCTTTGTTAGTCTGGGTTAGTCTGGTAAGGGTGTGCGATCGTGCGGACTCAATAATCTGTCACTATGAAGATCCTAAATATATTTTGACAGTTACAATACATGAGTCACGAGCCCGCACCAACTCACCCTATTCTGAATTCTAACTTTAAAAAATTCCCTAGTAATACCAGTTTCAAAAAAAGAATGCAACTCTAGGCCCGTGGGCCCAACCATTACCAAATCACTCATTCCCAATCTAAAATCTAAAATCTAAAATCTAAAATGGTATAACCCCAATGATTCTATCTGATACTTCTACTGACAAATCCTTGCCCTCAAATTCCCACCACCACCATCACGACGATAAATCAGTCCACCCTCACCATCACGATGAAGAATCGAGGCGGCGGCTGGTAAATCGCTTGTCTCGGATTGAGGGACACGTCCGCGGCATTAAAACAATGGTGCAAGAAAACCGTCCCTGTCCCGAAGTTCTGGTGCAAGTTGCTGCGGTTCGAGGCGCGCTCGATCGCGTAGCGAGAATCATTCTTGACGAACACTTAACTGAGTGCATCGCCAGAGCCGCGAAAGAAGGCAATATCGATACGGAAATCGAAGAGTTGAAAGCCGCTTTGGATCGGTTTTTGCCTTAGCCGCTGCCAATTTTTACATCCATATAACAAAACCTGCAAGTTAGACAAAACTTGCAAGTTATTCTTTCTGGCTAATTTTTTAAGCATCTTTCACAAACGCGGGAAAAGCATCAAATTTTCTCCCCTTCACCCCCATTGCCACAACATATAATTTATATGCTTCGCAGTTTAGGAGAGCGAGTTTTGTTAAAAAAGAATTAGTCCGGTTTGTCGTGATGACGCAACTCCTCAAGATATTCAAAAGCTGACGGTTAACCATTAGATAATCGGTGCTTAATCCGACGTGGTATGAACTGTCTAGACTTTCGTCAGCTTGGCTTTTAGGTGATATCTGACTGTTGCATAAACTGCTTTATAGGAAGCCTCAATGCTGTATTCCTGCTGCAACCACTCTTGAATTTCTCCATAGCTTTTAAAGCCTTTCTGGGGGTCGCTGAGGCGCATTGCCAAACTAGCGCGGGCAAGAGGTGGAATGGCCGGCTTACGGCCACCGCTGTGCTTTGTTTCGAGGAGTCCTTCGAGTCCGTCAGATCGGTACTTTCTCAGCCACCGCTGCACTGTAATTCGATTTACCCCGATCGTCATTGCCAATTCTTTAACTGTCTTAACATGACAAATTTTGAACAGGTAAAGTGCTTGAATTTTTTGAAAGCCACTTGCTGTTTTTTGTTCAGTTAACAGGTTTTTTAGCTCTTCACTTGTCTCTGTGATGCTAAGTTTACATACTCCAGCCATATCAATTACCTCACGATTCGCGTTCTACAATACCTTTGTTTGACAAGGGAGCAAAAGCTGCTCCTATCCTAAATGCTGACCTTTTGTTTGCCCTGAAGCAATACAAAAGCGATCGTACTCATTCAACTTTTTCCTTCCTGGATGCACTCAGACGATCAGAAACCTGATTATTTTAACCTGGAGCAAGGTTGCAACGATTTTTTTGGTAAAACACCCTGTTTCTGGGTCAGTTTTGTATTTGATGGACAAGCGTCATTGCTAATACTGATAGCCGTTAACCGATCGACTGTAACATTAGCGGCAATAGGTGACTCTTAAGGAATACCATTTATTCTTTTATTGTTAAACATCAATCATGGTTTTCCTGGTATTTATTGGTATTTTTTGCGAACGTATGGGCGATTTTCAGTCATTAGGTGCTAGCAAACAAGCGAATGTCTGTACACCAGCGATCGCATTTTTATACAGACATTCCCCTCGTCCCCGAAGTGCATTTTTGGCTTTCGCAGTGCGAAAAATCCTTAGATATCAGCACTCTCATCGGTCAGAGCGGGTAGGGCCGAGTGACGTTGCAACCTACTTTCACAGCAAGCGGGCTACTATCCGTGAAACTACTGGCTTTATCGCCAATTGAGTAAAACACGACGAGGGTGGCATTGTCAATTTCTCAGCATTACAGTATAAGTATCGGCTATTTTTGCCCGTCTGCTGTGATCGAAAGCGGAACCTCTATGTGATACTACTAACATTGTTTTGTGATTTAGGTCACACAAGCACTCAGTAAGCTCAACTAGCCACAAAAAGTTATGAGTTCGATCGGACTTTCCACCTAAAACCTTATAGATTCAGGGAAGTTTCACCCTAGGTGTGAATATTTCAGAATCTAAAATTGCAGAACATCCGGTGTAACCAGCTTGCTGACAGTATTCTTCATTTAAAAGGTGTAGAGAAGCCACAATGAACGTTGACGAACTGCTCAAGCTATATGCAATAGGAGAAAGAAATTTTAGTGGGGTCTACCTGCACGAGGTCTACCTCTACGAAGCAGAATTGATTGGAGCCAATCTGTATGAAGCCGACCTGATTGGAGCCAATCTCAGCAAAGCCAAACTCAACAGAGTCAACTTTGGCAAAGCCAATTTGTGCAAGATTAATTTGAGCAAAGCAGACTTAGGTGGAGCAGACCTCACAGAAGCACTTTTACTTGAAGCTAACCTGAATCGAGCTGAGTTGATGGGAGCAAATCTCAGTAAAGCAGACTTGAGCGGAGCTTCTCTGATCCAAGCAACTTTAATTGGAGCGAATATATCTCGGGCAACACTCAGCCGTGCAGACTTGCACGGAGTAAATTTTTACGGAGTAAACTTGCGTAGGGCGGTGCTCACAGAATGCGATTTAATTGGCGCAAACTTGAGTAAAGTAGACCTTAGCGGAGCCGACTTAATGGGGGCGAGTCTAATTAGGGCCGACTTGACTGAAGCGATTTTAAGTGCGTCCGACTTAAGCGGAGCAAACCTGTTGGGAGCAAACCTTACAAAAGTCAACCTGAGCGGAGTATATCTTAAGGGTACAACGATGCCCGACGGCACGATTCACGACTAATTTATTGGTTAATTTTTATGGTTGCCGAGAACAGCGGCTAAAGGGTAATGAGTAATTCATTACCCTAATTTATTGGCAGCGAAATCTTTATTTGACCGAAAGCATCCATGATACCCGCCACGTGATTCATCCGTCCAGAAATAAAAAACCTGTATCCGAGAAACTTGCCGAACGTATTTCTCTCGCGCAAGTCAATGCTTCAATTCTAAAATCTAAAATCTAAAATCTAAAATCTAAAATCGATTGACACTCAGGTAAGGCCGAGAACTTCAATCTAGGCTGCTGATGGCGCTCAGAACTCCTACATACGGCAAGTCAAAAGATTTGTTGGGTGAACTTGTGTTATGGTGATTTTCAATTGCTTCGATAAAAGCTATTTTAGATTTAATATTTTGGATTTGGGACGGTTAAAATGAAACTCAGAATCCTCGCTGCTGCAACGCTGCTGAGCGCGATCGCCCCGATCGCTCCTGCACCCGCCGAGAACATCCAACACACGCAACAATTACTAGCCACCCGACAGTGCCCCAACTGCGACCTCAGCAGTGCTGGCTTGGTTTTAGCCAATTTAACAGGAGCCAATCTCAAAGGTGCTGACTTGAGGTTGGCTAACCTCAGTCGAGCCAACCTCGCGGGGGCTGACCTCAGCGGTGCCAACCTCAGCGGCACTAGCCTGTTTGGCGTCAACCTGACAGGGGCAAACCTCAGCGGTGCGAACCTCAGCGGTGCTGACTTGAGAAGTGCCTATCTCAGCGACGCCAATTTGCTCAACGCCAATTTAACTAACGCGCAACTGCTCGGAGTTAGAGGAATGCCAACCAATATTGGCACCGCTGAAGACTTCTATCGGTTGGGAGTGCTGGAAGCTCAAGCAGGAAACTACAGAAACGCCATTGATTATTACAATCAAGCCCTGAATCTGAAATCGGATTTAGCAGCAGTTTATTTTGCACGCAGTATGTCTCGCGCTGACTTGGGAGAGTTCGCCGGTGCGGCTCAAGACGCTGCAATAGCAAACAAACTCTTTGCAGATCAAGGAAATCCCCAAGGTGAGGAGTTGTCAAAGCAGTTAGGCGAAGCCATTGTGGCACGCCAAAAGCCAACGGAACCCCGCACTTCCAGCCGCGGCGACTTTATGAGTCTTCTGGGGTCGATCGGTTCTGTTCTGGTGAAGCTAATCTTGCCTTAAAGACTTGTGAACGGCCTGCTCCAACGACTTTTCATGCTGCGCCAACCCAAGCGATGTAGAGCGTTTCTTACACCCATCTGGCTTTACTAAACCCCTAATGTCTGTAAGGCAGGTATACTTAGCCTAGTCTCAATATATGTGTCTAGGCTAGTTTCACTATTTAAGGACAGAATATGAATAGATTTGAAAATATATCCGTAAGGGGTTTTCGGCGTCTTCAAAATATTGAGCTTGAGATGAGAAATCTCATCGTCATGATTGGTGCAAACGGAGCAGGAAAAACTTCTTTTTTAGATGTCCTTTCAATACTAGCCGCTTCAGCAATTGGAAATTTACAGAATTTATTACAACTTAAAGGCGGCTTGAATGAAATTTTGACAAGAGGTAAAGTACAAGAACTTGAAATTGAAATTTCACTGCAAGTGCCAAAGGAACAACCTTTGAAGTACAGCTTAACATTGTCACCTAAAGGTTTATCTTATGAAGTTAGAGACGAATCTTTAACACAGCAGAGAAATCCCAACAGAGCTGAACCATTCAAGTATATTGAATCACAAGGTTTGGATATTAAATATTCTCAAGAAGAAAGCAGAGGATTTGTTAGACCGAGTTGGGAGCATAATCCTCTTGAAACATCCCTTTCTCAAGTTCCTAAAATGTATCGCGAACCAGAGAACCTGAGAAAGAGCCTTGCTTCTTGCACATATTATGGAGCACTCGATGTTTCCGAGAAAAGTCCAATCCGTCTACCTCAAGCAATGCGCCCTGCAAAGTTGCCTGGAGCAAGCGGTGAAAACCTCGTTTCCTGTCTTTATGACCTTCGGGAAACCGATCGTGACCGTTTTGAAATGGTTGAAAATATCATTTCTGCTGCCTTTCCAGATTTCGAGCGATTAAACTTTCCTCCGGTTGCCGCAGGAACTATGTCTATGACTTGGACAGATAGAAATTTTTCTGAGCCTTTCTATGTCCATGAGCTATCAGAAGGAACGCTGCGTTTCCTCTGGTTGGTTGCGCTGCTGCAAAGTCAAACTTTAACAACTATTACGTTGTTAGATGAACCCGAAGTTAGCCTACACCCGGAACTCTTAAGACACTTAGTTTATCTAATGAGAGAAGCTTCAAAACACACTCAACTGATAGTTGCCACACACTCAGATAGACTCATCAGATTTCTCGATCCAAGCGAGGTTTTGGTCTGCGATTTGGAAGAAGGGGAGGCAAAAATGAGGTGGGGTGACACTTTTAACCTGAATAAATGGTTAGAAGATTATACTCTTGACCAGCTTTGGGAAATGAATGTGATGGGTGGCCGTCCATGAGAATTGCTATTTTGGTTGAAGGTGCTACTGAAGTGGCATTTAAAGAGAAGCTTCGTAAGTTTCTCCAAAGTCGTTTAGAGCAAGCAAAAAATGCCCAGACTCGACTTTAAACCCCAACATGGTGGAATTCCCAAGGAAAAGAAACTCAAGGTTATTGTTGAAAATTTCCTCGATAATGATGGCTATGATGCTGTAATTGCACTTACAGACGTTTATACGGGAAAGCCGGACTTTAAAGATGCCAATGATGCTAAAGAGAAAATGATGACATGGGTAGATAAAAACCCAAACTTCTATCCTCACACAGCATTACATGATTTTGAAGCATGGCTTCTTCCCTACTGGACAACTATCCAGAAGCGAGCGAAACACAACCGTTCTGCTCCTAGCGGTTTGCCTGAAACCGTGAATCACCAAAAGCCACCTTCCTATTGGATTAAGGAAATTTTTAGCTTGGGACAATGCAAAAGAGACTATAACAAAGTGATTGATGGAAAGGCTATTTTGGAAAAAAACGATTTGATGATTGCGATTCAAGCTTGTCCAGAGCTAAAAGCTTTTGTGAATCGAATTATCTCTCTCTGCGATGAAGAGAAAATAATTTCTTGACGTAAAACGCGATCGCTGTTAATTACCCGAATTCTCAAAGAAGCCGGGTATCTGGGTGTTCAGTTTTTTTAGGTTGTTCTACTTAATTCAGCGGAATCTCGATCCAGAATTCTGTACCATGACCGGGTACAGAAACACATTTAAGTACGCCTTGGTGTTTCTCAACAACAATTTGGTAACTGATAGACAGTCCTAAACCCGTGCCGCGACCGACCGGTTTAGTAGTAAAAAAGGGATTAAATATGTGAGAGATTAACTCTTTGGGGATGCCGTGACCATTGTCGGCAATGCAAATTCCTACCATTTTTTCATTGATTAATTCAGTGCGAATCCGAATGCAAGGAGATGGAAAATTAGGAATCAAACACTCGGTGGTGGCCTTTATATCTCCTGACTCGATAGGCAGTATTTGGGAGCTTAAATGCGTCGCGGCTGCATTTGCTGCTTTAAAGGGAAGATTCATAACTCCCTCTTTTTTTCTCAGTTCTAGGGCGTCGAGGGAATTACCGATCAGATTCATAAATACCTGATTGAGCGAGCTGGCATAGCATTCAACTAAGGGCAACTTGCCATATTCTTTAATGATTTCTACGGTGTTGTGCTCAGAATTGGCTTTGATCCGGTGCTGCAAAATCAACAGGGTACTGTCGATGCCCTCGTGAATGTCAACGGCTTTTTTCTCGGCTTGATCGATCCTGGAAAAATTACGCAAAGATACCACTAACTGGCGAATGCGCTCAACTCCGACTGTCATGGAACCCAAAATTTTTGGCAAATCTTCGGCAAGAAATTCGATGTCTATTGCTTCGGAGCACTCGCTAATTTCTGGGTTGGGATTGGGGTAGTGCTGGCGGTAGAGTTCCACCAAGCAGAGTAAATCTTTGGTGTATTCGCTGGCGTGGGACAGATTACCGTAGATAAAGTTAACGGGGTTATTGATTTCGTGGGCGACTCCGGCCAGGAGTTGTCCGAGACTGGACATTTTTTCGGTTTGAATCAGTTGGGCTTGGGTATTGTGCAATTCTGTGAGGGTTTTAGCTAGCTGTTCGGCTTTTAATCGATCGGCAGTTGCTGCATTGAGACTTTCTTGATAAAGTTCTGCTTGGTGAATGGCGATCGCAGCTTGAGCCGCTAAATGTTGCACCAATTCCTGTTCTGCTGTTTGCCAAACTCTCGGCCCCGAACACTCATGGGCAATCAGCAACCCCCACAATTGGGAATCTTTGCCCATCATGGGTACAATTAAACTTGCTCTCACCTGCAACTCTTCCAAAAATTCGCGGTGACAGGGTGTTAAATCCTCAGTATAAATATCATTAATTGCTCGCACCCGTCCGGCTCGATAAAAGCAGTCTGAGCCTTCGGGAAAGCATCCTTGTGGAGATGTGATACCTAAAATTGACCGCCACTCGCCGCAAACAGCTTCGACAACTACCTCGCCCTGTTTGTCGGCCGCAAATTGGTAGATTACCGTGCGATCGGTATCCAACAAAACTCTGACTTCTCGCACAATAGTTTGCAGTATGATTTTTAAATCTAAGGTGCTGCGAATCTGGTCTCTAACTCGCGTCAATACTTTGGCAAAGTCCAAGGATTTTTGCAATTGGGCGGTGCGTTCTTGAACTTGGCGCTCCAAGTTGGCATTCAGAGTTTGCACTTCTTTATAAAGAACGTACTGCCCAATTGCCGAACAAAATTGGCTGCCTATAGCTAAAGCTTGCTCAATTTCTTCGTACTTCCACTCTGGCGACTGACCTTTTTTTATTTCTCGCCAAAGTTCAAATGATTGTCGGGGAAGGGTTTGTGCAGCGCTGGTGTCAAAGCGCCCCGCCCACATTTTTTCGGTATCTATTGCATTGCGAAAAATGGTCAAACAGCCAACTACTTGTTGTTTGTAGTGGAGGGGAATTACCAACAAACCCCGAATTTTAGTAGATTGGAAAGCGGGAACTAAAACTCTAAATAGAGGTTCTTTGTATAAGTCGGTAATTATCAAAACTGGGAATTGAGAATTAGTAAAAATTGGAAATTTGGGAAATTCTTCGGTATTTTTGAATCCTTTGGTTAGCCATTCCTGCCAGAGGGCATGAGCTTCGATCGCCTTAACTTTTTCCCAGTTGGGAAGTGTCGGTTGTTCTCCTGTGGTGAACAGTTCAAAGGTAGCATCACTGTGGGCCGGGGCAATTGGCAATCCTCCTTCTATCTTGGGAGGGGATAATTTTTCACCGTTGATTTTCGGCTGGTTGAGATAGAGTCTGCCACCGCTGCCACCCAAAGCGGTGACGGTGGCTTCTAAACCCTGTTGCAGTTGAATGTTGACGTGACCGTACAACAGGGCTGCTATGCGGCTCACGGTAGCTTCGCGGGCCGCTTGAGAGCGGGTTTGCTGGAGGAGGAGGGCGTGGGCGATAGCGCTAGACAATTGATCCGATACGAGCTGAACTACTTCTAAATCTGCTGGTGAAATATTGAGGGGCGCACAGTGGTGAGACACTAAAAGTCCCCACAGTTCGATGTGAATTTTTTGATTATTTCCTGGCTCGTATCGAGTCAGACACGTCGCGGCTTGGCAGATATCTGTTTTGCTGTTTTCCGAGACGATCCGGCGGTGCACTATCGGCACGACTAAGGATGATTGCACTCCCATTGCGATCAGGTAAGCGGTGTGGCAAGGATCGAGCGATCGGTAGTGCATCTCCTCTTTTATTAAGGGTTGACCGGTGTCTGCTGCATCGAGGGGACTCAGGACGATCGTCCCTGAGTTAACATCTATTATTGTCCGCTGGCGCAAAGTGAGATACATCTCCCTGGCGCTGGCGGGAATGTCGTCTGCTGGAAAGTGCAGTCCTTTCAAGGAAGGGAGATGGTTGTTATTAAGTGACTCAGCAACAACTTCTCCACTGCCGTCGGCACTAAACCTGTAAATCATAATGCGATCTGTTTTCAAAAAAGACCGCACTTCTGCTACCGTACTGGTTAAAATATCTTCTAATTCTAGAGATTGGCGAATGCGTTCTGTTATCCGCCGTATCAAAACTTCTCTGTCTAGTTTATAATGTAATTCTTGCGTATTTTCTCTGAGTTGCATAAATCTCCTTTTGTACTTATACAATGATAATAAGAAGTTTTGATGTGCTCTTGGAGCGTTGAAACTCAAATGCCTCACCCTGAGTTTTTGACTCAACCGATCTGTACAATTAATCCGTCGCGCACTTGTCAGAGACGACGGTGTATCGCCTCTGGTGGGCTGGGGTAAGTAAAATCTGCGATCGCGCCAGTTTAATCCTTGCCTTCAACAGGCAGAGCGACTTAAGCAAATAATAATTATTATTTTAATGCTCTTATAAATTTCTCGCAATCTTACACTCTCACTAGGAGAATTCTTCATTGTTAGGATAACTTGACATTTGTTGTAGAACTTCATATAATGATAATTAACGAAAGAATTTGAGTTTCTATCAGCGCCCTTGGTGCTGACTAATTTCTTGGCGCACGCTCATCAGAATTTTACCCAAATGATTTTGACCGGTTCGGTCGCAGCCACACCCCCAGTAGTAATCCGTTGGCGAATCCTCTACAATTACTCGATCCCCTGTGGCAAGAAGAATCGCTTGAATGTCTGTATGAGTGAGAAACTTAGTTAAAACTGCTTCGCGCATAATGGGAATTTTCACGGCTTCCCAATCAGCGCGAATCCGGTGGTTGGGATCGCGACCTAATTTAGCGGCTTCTTGAGGAGTTGCTACGGCTTGAATCGCCGCCACTAATCTTTGATCGGTGCTGACAAATTTTTGGGCTTGATAGTAATGTTCCACCGTCAACCAATATTGACCGTGCAGAGAAATGTCGTGTAGTGAAAAATTAGAAAAGCAGCCATAAGGCTCCTCTACTTTATAAAAATAAATTATCATTTGATTTTAGATTTTAGATTTTAGATTTTAGATTTTAAATTTTACAGGATTTACGCAAAATCCAATTATCTAGGGTGCTTAGGGGCGCACCTTACCGCTATTGGGAATGAGGAATTGAGAATAAGGAATTGGGATTTAAGAAGATTCTCTCTTTTTTCTTCCCTCAAAATCCATGCGTTAAATCCGTTGCTGAACTTCCTTCGTTCTAAAACGGCATCAGCTTTTTAAGAGCGCGGTTAGCGATATCGGCCTAACGCAGTTCGCCACACAAAATTTTGCTCATCAACTGAGTAGTCATCGGCAATTTGACGCCCGCTCTGTAAGCAGCTCCTGTAAACTGATAGAATGCTCTAGCCAAGCGACTGGCCCAAATCAGATGAGTGTTCCATTCTTGGGCGATCGATTGAGTGTAAGGCTCCTTAGCGTCGTCGGCACATCCAAGAGCTCGATCGAGCGCCTCAGCAGCCTTAAATCCACTAAAAATGGCAGGACGAATTCCTTCACCGGACAACTGGTAATGGGTGATTGGTCAATGGGGCAGGAGGAATGGGTAAGTTAATGAGTGTGAAATCTTGAGTTTTTAACTCACAACTCACAAATGATTAAGCGTCTGCTCGTTGTTCGCGGCCGGCTCTGAACAATCTCAAAACTCTTCCTATTCCCCATGCCCAATTTCCCATTCCCTAAACAGTCGTGATATCTTTCTCTTTGGCTGCCAGAACTTCTTCTATTTTGGCAACGTACTTGTCCGTCAGCTTTTGAATTTTATCTTGCAAGTCGCGGGATTCATCTTTAGAGATATCGCTGCTTTTTTCCTGCTTGCGAATCGAGTCAACGGCATCGCGGCGGATATTGCGAATTGCAACTTTACCTTCTTCAGCAAACTTACTGGCCATTTTGACAAATTCTTGGCGTCTGTCGCTTGTCAGCGGCGGAATGTTCAAGCGAATAACTGAACCGTCGTTGTTGGGAACGAGTCCTACATCGGACAGGGAAATTGCTTTTTCGATCGAGGTCAGCGCTGTACGATCGAACGGTTGAATGGTGATCGTAGTCGCATCCGGGGTGCCGATATTGGCAAGGGATTTGATCGGAGTTGGAGAGCCGTAGTAGTCTACCATGACTCGATCGAGGAGGGAGGCGTTGGCCCGTCCCGTCCGAATAGTATTAAAAGACCGTTGAGTAGCCTCAACTGCCTTTTGCATATGATCTTCTGCTTCAGCTAACTTCACAAAAACCTCCGACAAGAGTTCCAATAGATTCTCCCATTACAGCTCGGTAGATGTTGCCCGACACCGAGAGGTCAAATACCATAATAGGAATATTATTTTCTTTGCAAAGGGCGATCGCCGTACTGTCCATCACCCGCAAATCTTGATTCAAGACGTGGGCATAGGTGAGGGTTTGATACCTGCGCGCGTTGGGGTTGAGGTGGGGGTCGGAATCGTACACCCCATCTACCTTAGTAGCTTTAAAAATCACCTCTGCATCAATTTCAGCCGCCCGCAAAGCGGCTGTAGTATCAGTAGTAAAAAAAGGGTTGCCAGAACCGGCACCAAAAATCACTACTCGTTTTTTTTCTAGGTGGCGAATCGCCCGCCGCCGGATGTAGGGTTCAGCTACTTCTTGCATGGCGATCGCCGATTGCACCCGCGTTGGCACTCCTGCTTGTTCCAGGGCATCCTGCAAAGTGATAGCATTCATCACCGTAGCAATCATGCCCACATAATCAGCAGTTGCCCGATCCATCCCTGCCGAAGCAGCTTTCACCCCGCGAAAAATGTTGCCGCCACCGACAACAATCGCGATTTGAATGCCTTGGGACACGACTTTGGCCACTTCTTGGGCGATCGACTGAACGACTATCGGATCGATGCCGTAGCCCAAGCTGCCCATCAGCGCTTCACCGCTGAGCTTCAGCAAAACTCGCTGATATACCATCCCCATGCCGCCACTATTTTTTTACTCTTTTTGCCTCCACCATAAGATAGCAGTATGGGTGCATTTTGAACATCAATTGCCCGGAACAGGCATCCTGCTTGTGCTGCCAGAGAATTTGTTTGTGGCTTCGGCTGCGCCGGTGAACAGGCAAGATGCCTGTTCCACAACCGGATTGATTTTTTCTCAGTGAATGCGCCGGTGAACAGGCAAGATGCCTGTTCCACAACCGGATTGATTTTTTCTCAGTGAATGCGCCGGTGAACAGGCA
>NZ_JAUBOR010000015.1:0-58788 GCF_036700305.1 Microcoleus sp. Z1_A1 | reverse complement strand
AGATGCCTGTTCCACAACCGGATTGATTTTTTGTGGGGAGTAGGGGTTGGGCTTCTAGCTAGCCCCTAAAAGAATCAATCCTTGGGAACGAAATTAAGAGCAGCAGAATTCATGCAGTAACGCTGACCGGTAGGTTTGGGCCCGTCGTTAAATACGTGACCGAGATGAGCGTCGCAAACAGCGCACAGTACCTCTGTTCGGCGCATGAACAAGGTGTTATCGGACTCACACTTGACATTTTCTTCGCTAACTGGAGCGTAGAAACTCGGCCAACCGGTACCGGAATCGTACTTGGTTTCTGATTTAAATAGCTCAGTGCCGCAACAAATACACTTATAAATTCCGGGTTTTTTGTTGTCGTGATATTCGCCGCTAAAAGCTCTTTCCGTTCCTTTTTTGCGGGTGACTTTAAACTGTTCTGGCGTTAGTTGTTGTTGCCATTCCGCGTCGGTTTTTTTAACTTGTTCAGTCATGATTTGATGTTGGGTTAAGATGTATTTAGCTGTTGAGTGTTGACGGTTAACGGTATATTGCTAGTTAACTCAGGCTTCCATTAATATTAACCTAATTGGCTCGAGATGAACATACCAGGGAAAAGGATTGTCCTTAATAGCTCTCCACTTTTCCTTGAAAACTTCGGCTTGTAAGTGATAATCTTGGGAATCATTGGGAGGCGAGTGCAATTTGAGATATAATGTCACCCGGTGCGGAGTTTCCACAGTCGAGGCGATCCAACAAGCAAAAGTATTTTCACGATCGCACCCGCTGACAAAACTCAGTTGATGAGCCCGAATTCCCACAGAAACTAGAGATTTGGGAATTGGTTCGACTACACTCAGAGTACAGCCCCAGTCGATCGCCTCCACGAGAGTTACGGAGATCGGTTTAGCGGCAGAGAAGTTCTTGCAGCCCGTCAACTGGGCGACGGTGAAGTTGCGGGGGCGATCGAAAATGTTCTGTTTTGTATCAAAGGCGATCGGCTTTCCCTCAGCCAACACCAACAGATTTTTGCACACCCGGTAAACTTCCTCTAAATTGTGACCCACAAACAAAGTAATTCCCCGATAATTAGCCAGAGTCAGCATTAACTCCCGTTCCAGTTGACTCCGCAAGTGAGTATCCAAAGCAGAAAACGGTTCGTCTAACAGTAGCAATTCTGGAGAAGGGGCGATCGCCCTAGCCAAAGCCACCCGCTGCTGTTGGCCCCCCGAAAGTTCGTGCGGGTAGCGATTTTCCATTCCCGACATTTGCACCGAAATTAGTTGTTCTTTTACCCGAAGTTCTTGCTCGCTTTCAGATAAATGCTGCAAACCAAACGCAATATTTTGAGCAACAGTCAGGTGAGGAAATAAAGCATAGTTTTGAAACAAAAAACCGATGCGGCGGTCTTTAGAAGCTACATTAATGCCCTGTGCGGAGTCAAATAAAACCCTGCCATTGACTGCAATTTTACCGCTCATTGGAGTTTCCAAACCAGCGATGCAGCGCAGAGTCATGCTTTTTCCCGAACCCGACGCGCCCAAAATTCCCAGCACTTCCGGGCCGATATCGAAGCCGACATCCAAGGCAAAGCTGGAGAGAGGTTTAAAAATGTTTAAAAAAAGTCCGTTTTTAGGTTGTTGTTGGGATTTTGTGGTAAAAACAGACGCGAATTTAGGAATATTTGATTGCAATCTATAACTCGAATTCGGTTTGGGCGATATCTTTTGTAAATCAGTCCAAAAGTTAACAGCAGTTAGCACGCTCAAAGAAATACTCAGAATAATCAAAACCCAAATAGCAGCTTGCCTCATATCCCCAGCTTCCACAGCAAAATAAATTGCCATCGGGATAGTTTGAGTTTGTCCGGGAATATTCCCCGCTAACATCAACGTCGCGCCGAATTCACCCAAAGCGCGGGCAAATGCGAGAATAGTTCCTGCTAAAATTCCCGGCCATGCTAGCGGCAACATAATCCGCCAAAAAACTTGCCACTCCGATGCTCCCAAAGTGCGGGCTGCATTGAGAAGATTGGCATCAATTTGCTCAAAAGCTCCCAAAGCAGTTTTGTACATGAGGGGAAATGATACAACTGTGGCAGTAATGGCGGCCGCTTGCCAAGTGAAAATTATAGTTAAGTCGAATTGTAGCAAAAATTGCCCGATCGCCCCATTTCTCCCAAACAGCAGCAGCAGCAAAAATCCCACTACTGTCGGCGGCAAAACTAAGGGAGAAATGAAAATCCCTTCAATTAAAGCTTTACCTCTGATGCGAGTTGAAAGCATCCACCGGGCGGCGGCTATTCCCAGGAAAAAGGTAATAAATGTCGCAATAGCGGAGGATTTTAGAGATATCCAGAAGGGAGAAATATCAAATTCCATAAATCCTAGGGACGGGTTTCACCAACAATAATTGCCTCAAACACATAATTTACTAAACCCGCTTCCACCCAAAGATAAATCAAAATGTATAATTTGGGGATTCGCTCCTAGGGGCGGGTTTTACCAACAATCTTCGGCTAATACAAATAATCCCGTAAACCCGCCCCCACTTGGGCGGCAAATCGAAATGTACCTCTTTGAATACACAAGGTTATCTGTTGTGTGAGGGCGGGTTTATATAGATTGTTGGCGGGAATTAGATATTGTTGGTGAACCCGCCCCTACAAAATTTGGTTGTATCTCACATCTTGCACCATTCTCAAGAACAGGCTTTCCGGCCTGTTCCACAAAGAGTGAATTTTCTTGTGGAACAGGCCGGAAAGCCTGTTGCTAAACAAGTAATTGAGAATAGTGCAACATCTCAGTTGTATGAGACTAATTGGCGAGCCATCCCAAATCCGTATTTCTGAAATACTATTTTAGCCCGATCGCCCCCCAAAAAGTCAACAAACCTTTTCGCAGCAGCCGGATTGCGGCTGTTTCTGATAACTGCCAGCGGATAAACAATGGGCGAATGCAAATTTTCGGCAGCCGTTAGCAGCACAGTTACTTTGTCGGAGGCTGTGGCGTCAGTCGCATAAACTATACCAGCATCAACGTTACCGCTTTCGACGAATGTCAGCACTTGGCGGACGTTATTTCCTAGCACTAATTTTGGCTGTATTTGCCCCCACAATCCAAGTTTATTTAACATTTCCTGAGCGTATTGTCCGACAGGTACGCTCTTGGCTTCGCCGATCGCAATTTTCTTGATTCTGGCATCTGTCAACTGTTTGAAATCGCTCAAAGCAACACCGTTTTTGGGAGTAATCAAAACCAGGCGATTTGTCAGCAAATTGCGGCGCGTGTCGTTAATTAGCAGGTTAGATTGCTGCAAAGCATCCATTGGGTTGGTGGCGGCGCTGAAAAATACATCTATCGGTGCTCCCTGCTGAATTTGCTGTTCTAGAGCACCGGAAGCACCAAAATTATAAGTAATAGTAAAATTCGGATTACTGCTTTGATAAACAGTTTTGATTTCCCCTAAAGCTTTCGAGAGACTGATAGCAGCGGATACGTTTAAGGAGGTGCGCTGCAACGTATCGACTGAGGAAAAGTTCTTAAATAAGTTCCAACTAATCAGCAGTGCTAGCAGGAAGGCGACTGCGAAAATTAAGTTGGGAATACGTCTACTTTTTAAGTTCACAGACAATTGTTTTGAATCTTTTTACTCCTTACCAGGCTCTGCCTAGTAAAGCAGATTCGGAGGCTGTATCTCCAATTTTCATCCAGTCTTTGACGAGGCAGAGCCTCTGGAGATAGGTTCCCAGGCACAGCCAGGGAACCAGTTAATAATTAGTGCGGGAACGTTAATTTTAAATCTGCCTACGATCGCCATTTGACGGAACAGCCTATTGCCTCTGTAGTTGAAGGCTCAACGGGTTGACTGTTGAGCAATTGGTCGATCGCACTCCGCAGATAAGAAACCTGCACCGCCGCCGGATCGTCAGCGTTGTCGTCAATTAAACCTTTATAGCGCAGTTTGCCGTCTTGGTCTAACAAAAAAACCTCCGGGGTTTTAGAAGCCCCAAAACTTTCAGCCACATCTTGAGCAACATCTCGGATATACGGGAAGTTGAGTTGATTGTTGGTGGCAAAAATTTTCATATTCTCAAAACTGTCGTCGGGATACTGGTTTGCATCATTAGCATTAATCCCGATTAAAGTAACATCTCGATCTTGAAAATCTGCTTGAAGTTCTTTCATGCGATTGAGATACAACTGCACGTAAGGGCAATGATTGCACATAAATATCACCGCGATCGCCCGAAATTTTTCTAAATATCGAGCTAAATGGTGAACTTCGTCGTCAACTCCCGGCAGTTCAAAATCGGGAGCGTAGCCGTTAATGGGAGTACCCGTTGTATCCATTAGTAAACTCATGTTTTCAGGAGGTGAAGAGGAGTATTTGCCAGCATGAAAGATGAAACTGTCAGCACGAATAAAATTGGCTGTTGTTTGGCTTTAGCTTAATTCTAGCCTTGCCAACAGCCTATTGTGATTCGTGCTTCGCGATTTATTCCTCGTCTGGCTTTAGCCAACCTTGAGCCAGAGCTTGGTATCCAATAAGTTTGTATGCTAATTTGGCGGCGGTAAATTCTGAGACTACAGAATCTACAATAGGTGCTAATTCCATAATGTCACACCCGATTACTTCGTAGGACTCGAAGACGCGGCGCAAAAATCCGGTGAGGGAATACCAATTTAACCCGCCCGGTTCCGGTGTTCCCACCCCTGGAATTAAAGTCGGATCGATGCCGTCTAAGTCGATCGTCAAAAATACTCGCTTAGTTGTTATGCTGGCAATTGCGCGATCGGCCCAATCCGGTTGAGTAGCAATTTCTCTGGCTCGAATCACGTTTAGCTGTTTGGCTTTAATCAAGTCGGCTTCTTCCTTGCAGATAGCGCGAATCCCGATTTGCAGTGTCGGTAAGCCCATATCGACAACACGTCGCATCACGCAGGCGTGGTTGTGAATCGAGCCTTCGTATTCGTGTCGCAAGTCGCCGTGGGCGTCAATTTGCACGACTGTGAAAGGTTCATCCGGGTATGCTTGGCGATAACCTTCGACAACGCCGGCAGTGATGCTGTGTTCGCCTCCGAGGGAGATGACAAATTTATTTTCGGTAACTAGCTGGTAGACTGCTGCTTGGGTTACTTGCAGCATTTCTGAGGATGAAACTGGTTGTCTGTTGCGGGTATCGGCGATCGGCTCTTTTGTATAAATTCCGACATCGTAGCAAACTTCGGCATCCAATTCTTCGTCGTAGCACTCGAGTTGATGAGAAGCTTCTAGAAGTTTGGCGGGCCCGTTTTCGCACCCCCGGCGGTAAGTGGTGGTAGCTTCGTAGGGAATTGGTAAGATTACTACTTTGGCGGTGTCGTAGTCGGGTACAATTTCAGACCCCAGAAATGGTACGACTGCTGTGGAAACGATCGTTGGCATAAGGGAAATTTTAATACAGCAAAGAAGTCAGCAGGTTTAATCGTGACATACTATCGGCTCTAACTGCAAAGTAGTCATTAGTCATTAGTCATTAGTCATTAGTCATTAGTCAGCAGTCAGCAGCTAACAATGCCCCATGCCCTATGCCCCATGCCCAATCTAAAATCTAAAATCTAAAATCTAAAATCGCATGACATCTTCTACTCCCGCTTCGTCAACACTTATTTCGCCTCAAACTTGGCTGTGGAAAGGCTTTCCGATTTGCTACCAGGCTGCGGGTTCCCAGGGGCCTGCGGTGGTGTTTGTCCACGGTTTTGGTGCGTCTTGGGGCCACTGGCGCAAGAATTTGCCGGCGCTGGCTGCTGATTGCCGCTGTTATGCGATCGACCTCATCGGTTTTGGCGGTTCTGCTAAACCCGCGCCCAAGCTTGAGATTGACTATACTTTTGAAACTTGGGGTCAGCTAATTGCTGATTTTTGTCGGGAAGTTGCGGGCGGGCCGGCTTTTTTGGTGGGAAATTCGATCGGCTGTGTGGCAATTATGCAAGCGGCTGTTGATTTTCCCGATATTGCTTCTGGCGTAATTTTACTCAATTGTTCCCTACGCTTGCTGCACGATCGCAAACGCGCCGAAATGCCTTGGTATCGCAGTTTTGGAGCGCCAATTGCACAAAAAGTTTTAAATGTCAAGTGGATAAGTCAATTATTTTTTAAACAATTAGCAACGCCAAAAACAGTAAAAAAAGTGCTTTTGCAAGCTTATCACCGTCCTGAAGCTGTCAGCGACGAACTGGTAAATATGCTGCTGGAACCTGCTAAAGACAGCGGCGCAGTTGAAGTATTTGTGGCCTTTATCAGTTATTCTCAAGGCCCGCTACCGGAGGATTTGTTGCCGCGTTTGAGCTGTCCGGCTTTGATTTTGTGGGGTACGGATGACCCTTGGGAGCCGATCGCCTTGGGGCGAGAATTGGCAAAGTTTCCGGCTGTTGAAAAGTTTATTCCTTTGGAGGGAGTGGGCCATTGTCCCCAGGATGAAGCGCCGGAATTGGTCAATCCTATTTTACTCGATTGGATTAAAGAGCGATCGAGATTTGCCGACAATCCTCCCCTTTAATCAACAAAGGAAGAGGCACTTTAGCTAAGCGATCGGGTTAACTTAGAATTGAGAGTTTTTAGGAGTTGAAGTGGGAGCTATATTTGCGCGATCGCGCCATAGCACCAACGGAATGCTTAACGTTCCTAAAATCATTACAACTCCAGTTAGAATCCAAACTAGCACACGATTTGGGCGATAATCACCTCGCTCAATTTGCCAGAATACTCGATTATAACGCCATGCTGCTAAGGCAATGACCGCAATCCCAAAAACGACCAGACTCAGCCCTAAAGTTTCGGAGTTGAAGAAGGGAGGGGAGGAAACTTCTTGCTGAGTCACTGTAGCTTGAAATTGACGGAGAAATAAACTGAACCGACTGATTGCAAACCCAAAACCAACTAAAGCCAGTGAAGTTCGTAACCATGCCAGAAAGGTGCGTTCATTTGCCTGATGTTCTCGCTGTCGGTCTATTTTATCACCCTTGTTCATCAACCCTACCTTGATAAAATATCTTAAGCTTTCCCTCGTTGATTATTGTTTCACTTGTGACTGCGGAGGGAAGTATCGGTATTGCGATCGTGATTCATCATCACCCAAAAATATACTATCAGTAAATAGACAAAAAAGCGATCGCCTCCATCTCTACCAACAGAAAATAAGAGGACACAGCAATGCTGTGTCCCTACAAATACCCCAGTTAAAATCCAGTTTAAAAAGACTTAGGCACACTGCCGGACTGAGCCTTTTTCTCCAACCAATCCTGACCCAATCTGATTGTGACATCCGAATTCAAAGAACCGGTACTCTCAACCAACACATCTCCAAAACCCAAAAACTGGCGAATCGCTTGAGCACCTTTAATATCGCCCTGTTGAGCTACTAGAGTAGTTACCTCCAGCGGTTCGGGCCAAGCTTTATAAACCTGAACATTCCGATAACCGGCTTGAGTCAAATTATTGACAAAATCTTCAACAGCCGATGGATCTCCGGTACTATCTTGAATCGCCACCTTCAGAAAAGTCGAATCAGCATTCTCAATTGTCCAAGTATTTTGGCCGAAGTCAAAATGTTCCGCCACCATAGTTTCGATGGCATATTGGTCGGGCAACCAAAAACTTGCTTTGTAGTCCTTAGAATCGCTAAATTTGCCGGGAACCATCAACATCTGCACGCCAGCGCGATCGGTTTGAGTAGCAAAACCAGCCAAAGCTACCAATTCTTCTATACTCAAATTCGTGTCAAGGTGAGACTGAATCACCGATAAAATCTTCGGTAGTCGAGACAGCAAACCTACATTTACTTCCTGTTCCACAAAAGCCCGCATCAACAATTGTTGGCGCTGCACCCGCCCGATGTCGCCCAAATCGTCGTGCCGATAAAGCAAATATTGCACGATTTGTTCGCCGTTGAGTTTCTGCTTGCCAGCCTTTAAATCTATATATAAATGCTGACTGTGATCGGTATATTTCATGTCTTTAGGGACATTAATAGTAATGCCACCCAGGGCATCGACCAAACTTTTTATGCCATGAATATTAACTGTGACGTAGCGGTCAATTCCCACACCGCCCAGGAGTCCGCTGACTGCCTTCGCTGACGAAGCCGGGCCACCGTGGTAATTAGCTTCGTTGATTTTCACCTCGCCCCTGCCTTCAACATAGGTGCGGGTGTCTCGCGGAATGGAAAGCACGCTTAACTTTTTATTTTGAGGGTCAAACCTCACCAACAGCATGGTATCGGTTAAGCCCTTAAATGAGTTTTCCCAAACCTCGTGTCCGACATCTTTGTTGACACTTCCTTCGATGTCAGAGGTCAGAACTTTAAGCCCTAAAACTAAAATATTAACTGGCCGAGTCAGCTCCGGCATCTTCATGTTGAGCTTTGCCATGTCGCCTTGAGAAAATACGGCTGCTTCTTCAGGGCTCAACTTTTGTTGCTGAAGCGGCGTTGTAGAAAGGGAGACGGCTAGCAATGCTCCGGCTGTGGCTGAGAGCATGGCTACTCCAGCCAAACCAAAACCAAAACCCAGCCAGCGGCCTCGATGGGGCTGGGAAGCTTTTTTGGTTGCAGGTTGAGCAGTTGATTGTTGGATAGGGTCTTGATTAGGAATTTTTTGAGCTGGCACTGGCTTCCTCACACACAACAAAAATAAAAAAGATAATGGCAATATGTAGTATCAAGCTGAAGACGCACTCAATCAATAGGGTAGGGGCTTAAAAAAACCCTAAATTATGATAAATGTTTGCCTACTACTTGCTCGGCTAAGCGACTAATTCCAGGCAACCATAGCGGTTGACGCTTCCAGAGGCGAACCATCAGTCCCAGAGCAACGATGAAATAGCTGGTTGTTAGCAGGCTACTCATTAATAACATGGGAAGTGTCGGAGATTCCGCAGAAATCGCTCCAGCTTCTAAAAGAATATGTCCTAAGAGCCAACTAAAAGCAAGGGCAATTGCCAAGCGGCTGACGGCTTTGCGTTCGGGACTACCCTGACGGCGGTAAAGAGTCCACAGGGCGGGGAAAAAGCCGATGACTGGGATCATTAATACAAACAGACTGGCACGATCGAGTTCAGGATTTTCTAAGGGATCTGTATTTTTCATAAAAAAACTCGGTAAGTGGGAAACTCAGCGACTTCAGTCCTGAGAGGAAAACGACTCGGCGATTTCAATCGCCTTGAATCTTTCCCCTGTCGGGTTGGAGGGGTATGGTTGCCCCTCCGATGAGGTATGGTTGCCTCAGTCTCCCTTGCGGGGTAATGTTCGTGCAGACCTGGTTATAAAGGCTTGTTAGACCTGCGACACTGTTTCAGTGACTTTAAAACTGTTTAATCGCAGGTGACAGAGCGGAAAACTGGCGTCGCATTCGCCGGTGTCGTGACCTAAATAACGTCTCCTCTTGCGAGGGGTCTGGTCAGCATAGCTTGCTCGATTTCTCCTACAAGCTCAGTGGCTTTAGCCCTGAGTTACTGACAATTCGGTACTCAAAATTTGCAGAAGGTGAGATTTTGCACACAAGTTATTTGTTAGAGGGAAAATTTATATCCTAAACCAAAATTCCGAGAGCAGGGCTGGGGATATCGCCAAAATTGTCTGTCACAGGCCAAATTTTTCTGCCCTCCCAATCTCGCGACCGATCGTTGGCAACTTTTCGACCCGGAGACCCGTATTTTGATAAACTGGATACAGCACAGCAGTCAGGAGAACAGACTTAGCCATGACCCAATCCCAAAAACCCATCGTTATTGCTCCATCCATATTATCAGCCGATTTTAGCCGTCTTGGAGAAGAGATTCAGGCTGTCGATCGAGCTGGGGCTGACTGGATTCACGTAGATGTGATGGACGGTCGCTTTGTTCCTAATATTACTATCGGGCCGCTGATTGTTGAGGCAATTCGCCCTGTTACTACCAAGGTAATCGATGTCCACTTGATGATTGTGGAGCCGGAGAAGTACGTCGAGGACTTCGCTAAGGCTGGTGCTGACATTATTTCGGTTCACGCGGAACACAATGCTTCGCCTCACTTGCACCGCACCCTCGGCCAAATTCGGGAATTGGGGAAAATGGCTGGTGTGGTTCTGAATCCTTCGACGCCTTTGGAGTTGATCGAGTACGTGCTGGAACTTTGCGATTTGGTGCTGATTATGAGCGTCAATCCGGGCTTCGGCGGTCAAAGTTTTATCCCGGCTGTTTTGCCGAAAATTCGCCAGTTGCGTAAAATGTGCGACGACAAGGGCCTCGATCCTTGGATTGAGGTAGATGGCGGTTTGAAGGGGAACAATACTTGGCAGGTTCTGGAAGCGGGCGCAAATGCGATCGTTGCTGGTTCTGCTGTGTTTAAGGCGAATGATTACGCAGCGGCGATCGAGGGTATCCGCCACAGCAAGCGCCCGACTCCTGAGTTGGCTGCGGTTTAATCAAAGATTTTTCGAGTTTTTCGGGTTTTTCTCGTTCCCAGCCTGCTTTGGCTGGGAACGCATTTTTATACTCGGTTTCCAAGAGTCAGGAATTACTTATTTCGAGACAGAGGCGAGAATGCTTTCCATCTCAGAAAGCTCGACCGCCCCGGAGAAAGTTTCGCCGTTCATAATAAAAAACGGAGTGCCTTCAATGCCTAGTTGTTGAGCAAGTTGCACGTCTTTGGCAATGGCGGCTTCTGCAGCGGGGCTGTTGCGATCGGTGTTGAATTTATCTAATTTTAGATTGAGCTTTTGGGCGATCGATGGGTACAATGGATCGCCTAAATCTTTCTGCCCTTCAAACAAAGCGCTGTAATATTCCCAGAATTTGCCCTGCTGCCCCGCCGCCCAAGCTGCTTTAGCTGCCGGTAGCGCTTGAGGGTGAATAGAAGTTAAGGGAAAATGCTTGTAAGCTAAAGTAACTTTGTCCTGGTGTTTTGCCATAAACTGCTTGACAGTATCGTGAGCGCGCGCGCAAAACGGACATTGAAAGTCAGAGAATTCTAAAAGTACAATTTGCTGGGAAGGTGAGCCCGTAGTGGGAGAATCCCCGATCGCCGATTTGGGATTAGTTTTCATCTCCTGCAAAAATGATTCCTGCGCTGCTTTGAGAGACTGCTGCTGCTGTTGCTGGTACGCTTGTACAGACTCTAAAATTACTTGCGGGTTTTCGCGGATCACCTGCAAGACTTGCTCTTTGAACTTGGGATCGACTGAATTGCCAGCCGTTGACTGTGCGGGGGAACAACCGATAAATACCAGGCAACCTGCGAGGATTGCAGCCAAGCAGAAGGCTTGCTGGCTGCGGAGTTTTCGCCAAATAGTGGATATGTTCATCTTTTTTTTCTGATTCACGACAACACTTAATCCTACATTTAATTTTGCGGAGTGTCAGGTATACCGCTGTTGACTGCGGTGCAGTTATTTTTAGCTTTAAGCAATAATTAGTAATTCGTAATCAGTAATTGGCAAGTTTTTTTACTTACCGGAACCGCTAGGAACCCCATAATTAAGATTTAAACAATCGGGATTTAGTATTATAATCTTATGTTTCCTCGAACGACCGCCATCAAAGATGTTTGTACTGAGGACTAAATTTTGAGTGAGTTTTATGATGACTAAAATCCTCCATAAAAACGCGATCGCGGTTATTTTACTACCGGACTAGATATAACATCTAGTCCGATCGATTGACCCTAATATCCCGGCCGGGCGGGTTTTTGAGATTGTCAATTATTGGCAGATATGGTTCGTGAACCCGCCCCTACCTGATTTCGGGTAAAGCGAAGCGGAGGGAATTGACCGGACGAGATATAAAATATAAAAGGACGATCGCCCAGGCGATCGTCCTTTTATTTGCGGCAGGTATTATCAGTTTTTAGGCTTGTCTGAATCCAAGATTATTTGCGGTTGTTGAGCCATTTAGCAGCAACTATTCCCAAAATACCTGCAACAACTGGATTTCCCAAAAACTTCATCAAACTTGGCTGTTCGGCCAGCACTTCTTGGAAAATATCCGGGTGATTGTGATAGGTAAACGAGGCCAACTTGGTAACATCGTCAGCATTCATGCGGCTGGCGTGGTGGGTAGAAAGTCCTAGCTGCTTTTCCAATTTGCGATCGTCCAATCCTCTCTTGCCCAAATGCTTGAAGAATTCCCGCGCTACATCGTCGCGTTCATTTGGCTTAATTTGGGCGATCGCCTTTTGCAATTCCGGTTCCAACTGAGCCGGCGGGAGCGAGTCGTGATTCAGGGAACGCCCGAATAATTGTTTGCGCTGAGCCGGCGAAGTTCTCTGAGCAAAATCGTCAAAGTTTTCGTAATCTTCACCCGTTGTCTCCGGCATCATTTCTCGATCGCCCTGGGCTAAATCGTTCATGATTTGACGCTTGTAATTATCGCTGCTACTCATGGTAACTCTCTTCCAATCTACACAACATTTCAGTCTTAAATTGAGATGGCTTCGCAATCAAAAAACTGCCGAATATTAAACCGCCTCGCGGCTATCATTTAAGCTTGCTAACTCGGTCAAGACTTGTATTCAATTTGATTTGATTGCTGGTCGTACTTAGCAGTCAAAATCAGTTTTTTGTCAGGAGCGTAAACCAAAACACTTACATCTTGATTTGGAAAATTGCGGTGAAAACCTTGTGCTAAAGATTTGGCCAAATCTTTCACTTCAGTCGGGCGGACTTGCGGAGTAATTACAACTCCCAACTTGTTATTGTCGCGCACGTAAGCATCCTGAACAAGACCCTGAGCCGTCTTTGTTACCCATTTACCAAAATCTTGACCTGCGGCGGTATTGCCACGTTCTAGTTGCGCGTAATAACCCTGACTGCCACCAATTGCTACAGGTACATCACTCGGTTTTTGGGCTGAAACGCTGGGCGCGCACGCAGTCGTAATAGCCAGCATTAATACCAAGAGTACGCCCGCAATTATTTTGCGACTCTGCTGCAATAAACTCACCTTTTTTCCTCCCTTCTGAAAACAACTTGAATACTTGAAAGGGTCAGGTTGCTCGACCCTCTCAATTAGTATTAGGCTTAGTCTAGTTTCTTTTTGAGCTCATCTTTTACATCTTCGATGGCGTGACCAGCTTCAGCTTTTGCCTGCTTGGCTTTGCCTTCTGCTTTATCCTTCGGGTCGCCAGTAATATTACCTAGGGCTTCTTGAGCTTTGCCTGCGATGTTGTTGCCAGTTGCCTCTGCTCTATCTTTAGTGGTCATGGGTTTCTCCCTATCTGTATTTAATTTGACATTTTTTACTTAAACTCATCATAGGTAACTATGAGCTGCGTTGCACTCTACCTCTAGGAAGAAAGAATGAATAACAAATGGAATAGGGAATAGGGAATAGGGAATGTGGAAAAATTATTTTAAAATTTTAGACGGACTGCCACTTTCATACTTGCCGCATTTTTTTTACCGCTTCTACTGGCTGCAATTAAGTATTTATTTTTGTAAAAAAATGCTGGATGGTCGCCCGTGCGTCCAAGAGTATTTTTTTAAACCCAAAAGAATTTATAATTTTAAAATTATCTTTAATTCTGCCTTAAAAAGGCGGGTGTCGGCAAGACTGTATCTTACCCACACCCGAAAAAATTCCGTATTAGTAGTTTTAATCTACCTTGTGATGACATTCTTCATCAATTTTGTGCTGAAGTTCTTCTTTAAACTGTTCGACAGCGTGCATAGTTTGAGCATCTTCTTTTTTTTGCTGGCCGAGGGCTTTTTCTGTTTCCTCGCCGAGCAAGGTTTCCTTTGATTTTGGTAGCGTGACTTGATTTTCGCTGCCAGTGTGGGTCGCGTTTTCTTGACTATTCATTAGTTTTTCCCCTATTGTTTGCAAAATTTATTTTTAACAAGGGTACTTAGAAGTTAACCTTATATTTATCATAAGGGAAATCACGAGGGCTTCCCTCTGTCTGAAGGGAGATAGGGGCTGGTGAAGAGTTTTGAGTTTTATAGTTAAGATAAATTACGGAAAATTGCATTAGCCCGAAAGGAGATAGGGGAAGGGGAATAGTGCGTGAGATTGCTTGGTGAGTAGCAAGGCGCGGGCTGTGAATGAGTTGGGGAACGGCGAGGAGGGGGGAGAATTGTTCTGCAGCGCGCGCGATGGCATTAAGTGTCGAATGTTGTTGTATGAGGCTCTTTGGACATCGGTAAAAGATGAAGAGAGAAATGGGAGGCTGTTTAGTCCAGACTTAGGTCTATGCTGAGAGTTTGACAGTTAAAATCAACAGGGTGCAGCAATTTCCACGTTTGGTGGCGATCGGGTTAAATAATCTGCTAAACAAGATTTAGCCTCAAGGCTAACTTCGTGCAGGATCGAACTAAAATTTCTGTTATTAGTAAAAATTATCTAAAACCCTATGGGAGCAAGGAGCAGTAACCCCCTCGCAGCAGCAGGCTCGACTCGTGAGCCGATCAAAATAGGCGTTTTGCATTCGCTGACGGGCACGATGTCCATCAGCGAAATTTCTGTTAAAGATGCGACGCTGTTGGCTGTTGAGGAAATTAATGCGGCGGGAGGGGTGCTCGGACGCCCCTTGGAAGCGGTTATAGAGGATGGAGCCAGCGATTTGCAAACTTTTGCTCAAAAAGCTAAGCAATTGCTCCTAGAAGCGCAGGTGGCGGTGGTATTTGGCTGTTGGACTTCGGCGAGCCGCAAAGCTGTACAGCCGGTTTTTGAACACGGCAGCGGTTTGCTGTTCTATCCGGTGCAGTATGAAGGGCTAGAAAAGTGTCCGAATATTTTCTACACTGGTGCTGCCCCAAACCAACAGATTGTGCCTGGGGTGAATTACTTGCTGGCACAGGGGAAGCGGAAAATTTTCCTGTTGGGTTCGGATTATATCTTTCCCCGCACGGCAAATCGGATTGTGAAAGTTCAACTGGCGGCACTGGGGGGAGAGTTGGCGGGGGAAGTGTATCTGCCGCTGGGTTCGAGGGAAGTGGGCGAGGCGATCGCACATATCTTAGCAGTGAAACCGGATGCGATTCTCAACACTCTCAACGGGGACAGCAATGTGGCTTTTTTCCAAAAGTTGCGGGAAGCTGGCGTGAAACCCGATGATTTGCCGGTGATGTCGGTTAGCGTAGCAGAAGAGGAAGTGCGGGCGATCGGGCCGTCCAATATTGCTGGACATTTGGTGGTTTGGAACTATTTTCAAACGGTGGATACACCGGAAAATCGTAAATTTGTCAAGGCTTATAAAGCCCGATACGGGGAAAATCGAGTCACGGATGACCCGATCGAAGCAGCTTATTTGGGCGTTTACCTGTGGAAGCAAGCAGTAGAAAAAGCTGGTTCGACAAATGTGGTTAAAGTCAGGGCGGCTGCTAAAAATATTGAGTTTGCAGCGCCTTCGGGGAAGGTAAAAATAGATGCCCAAACTCAGCATATTTGGAAAACAGTGCGGATTGGCAAGGTGAGGCTGGACGGTCAAATTGAGGAGATTTGGAATTCCGGCGCACCGGTTCGGCCCGATCCTTTTCTCAAGGGCTATCCTTGGGCGGCGGCACTTGCTACGAGGGGGATTTCTCTGGGAACTCGGGCGTCTTTGAGCGGGCTGTTTGTCATCTTGGTACTGATAACTTGGATGGCGGTGGGAGTCGGGTGGATGGGTTCTGTGGAGATGAAGAACTATTTGCTGGCAATAGAGGCGGCCTCAGCTCCTGCGGGGGTTTCTGAGGCCGCAATGGCGGTGTTGGTGCAGCAAACTCTGTTTGTGGCGAGCCGCACTCAGCACTGGCTGATGGGGGCTTTGGCTTTGAGTTTGATCGCGGGAATAGGGGGTTTTGTGTCGGTGTCGGCAATTATTCGGAATCTCGGCTTGCTGCGGGAAACTGCCGAACAGATGGCTAGCGGTGATTTGACGGCTCGATCGCCGGTGGTTTCTAATGACGCGATCGGGGTGCTATCTTCTACTCTCAATACAATGGCTCAGCAAATTAGCAGTTTGCTCAACGGTTTGGAGGTGCGGCAGCAGCAGCTAGAGGAACGATCGGAGGAATTGGAAGTCGCTAAGAATGCTGCGGAAGCTGCCAACCGGGCAAAAAGCACTTTTTTGGCAAATATGACTCACGAGTTGCGGACGCCCTTGAATGCGATTATCGGCTACAGCGAGCTGCTGCAAGAAGAGGCTCTGGAACTCGGCGAAGAAGAGTTTGTGATGGATTTGGCAAGCATTAATATGGCTGGCAAGCAGTTACTCTACATTATTAGTGACATCCTGGATATTTCTAAAATTGAAGCAGGAAAGATGACTCTTTTCTTGGAGACTTTTGAGGTGTGGGATTTGATCGAGCAAGTTGTCACTACTGTTCAACCGACGCTAGGGAAAAATGGCAATACTTTGATCGTCAATTGCGATCGCAATATTGGCACGATCTACTCGGATTCGTCGAAGCTGCGACAAGCGCTGTTGAATTTGGTGAGCAATGCTGCTAAGTTTACCGATCGAGGCAAAATTACGATTAATGTTTGGAAGGAAGAAGGGGAGGTTTTGTCGGTCGGCAATTCCGAAGAACTCTCGGCAGATCCTTCTCGGTGTCAACAGCCGTCGATCGTGTTTCAAGTCACCGATAGTGGCATCGGCATGACTGAGGATCAGGTGTCGAGGCTGTTCGGAGCTTTCGCTCAAGCGGACGATTCTACTACCCGCAAATACGGTGGCACCGGTTTGGGGCTGACAATTAGCCGGAAGTTTTGCCAGATGATGGGCGGAGACATTACCGTTGAGAGTGAGTTTGGCTGCGGTTCTAGTTTTACGATCCGGTTGCCGATTGCGGTTAAAAACCCAAAAGAAGCGCAGGAAGATCGAGAAATTGAAGAAATGCAGCCGAAGTATGGCGAGGAGTTGGAAACGAGTGTAGCGGCGACTGAAGCGAAGCAAAAAGAAGTGCGATCGCAACCGCTGGATCTGCCCGATGCTGCTACGGTGCTGGTGATTGATGACGATCCAGATGCGCGGGATTTGATGACTCGCTGCTTGTCGAAACAGGGCTTTCGGGTGCGATCGTCGGCTAGCGGTGAAGGGGGGCTGCTGTTGGCGAAGGAGTTGCTGCCCGACGCGATTATTCTGGACGTGATGATGCCAAGTATGGACGGCTGGGCGGTGCTGTCTGCGCTGAAAGCCGATCGAGATTTGGTTGATATTCCAGTGATTATGATAACTTTTTTGGACGACCAAAATCAGGGTTTGGAATTTGGAGCGGCGGAGTATGTGAGGAAGCCTGTGGATTACAAGCGCTTTGCTGCTTTATTGAGTAAATATCAGGGTATCGGGAAGTAGTTAGTTGACTGTTGACTGTTGACTGTAATTATTACTGTTCTGGACGCCACAAATTGTTAGATCCGCTATTGATAAGGGTAAGGTGCGTCGCCCGGAAAAATCTGCAAGTTTCATTTCTCATCTGAGGGCGACGCACCCTACAGATTAGCATTTCACTTCAAGAGAAAACCGCTATACATCCCTCTCGATTACCAATTACCAGACGTACTTCATTAAACCCAGAAGTGCTATGGTTATTGCTTATTAGTAGCAGGTAACCAATAAGAAATAACAACAGTCAACTGACAACTGACAACTGACAACGGTCAACTAACAATTGACTAATTAATCTAAGAAGCCCATTAATGTCGAGCTATCGTCAATTTCGTTTGAGGCAATAGGGCGGTTTCCTCCCATTGTGGAGTAAACTTCATCAATGTGAAGAGTGCTGATTGCAATAGGGCGAGCACCGGACATACTGAACATTTCACTGACTTGCATGGCGCTGGAACCGATCGGGCGATTGCCGAGTGTAGCAACCACTTCAAAGTCGCTGGATTCGATCGGGCGATTGCCTACAATGCCGTAGGTTTCGCTGATATGCAGGGTGCTAGTGCCGATCGGGCGGTTCCCCGATATCGAGACGGTCTCGCTGATGGTAAAATCGTCGGGGCCGACGGGGCGGTTGTCATGCATGAGTTGCGGCCGATAAAGTTGAATTCCTGTTGCTTTGGCATCCGTGGGTTCTGTCGGTTGGCTTTTGGAACTGCCTTTGCCGCGGCGGGCGAGTGCTTTGCCTTTGCCTGTACCTGTGCTCCTCGTATCCATAATTCTTTTCCTCGCTTATTACTGTTGATTGCTGGGTTCGGACAACTGCTTTTGTGGGCTTTCTGCTTTCTATTTGGGCCGATGATTAAAATAATATTACCAAAAACTTGGGTTTAAAGCCCCGTCCTTATAGGACGGCTTTGTGTTAGACTTTTAACGTAGCGAGTTCTCACGTAAAATGTTCGTTTTAGAATTCAAGGCTAAAGGCAAACCAAATCAGTACGCAGCAATAGACGAGGCAATCAGAACTGCTCAATTCGTTCGGAACAAGTGCATCCGATTTTGGATAGACAACCGAGGAGTAGGGCAAAAAGACTTGTATCGGCACATCACTGCGCTCAGAGAAGAGTTTGCCTTTGTCAAAGATTTGAATTCTAGTGCTTGCCAAGCTTCTGTGGAAAGGGCTTATTCTGCGATTGCTCGGTTCTACGACAACTGCAAGAAAGCCGTTCCCGGAAAGAAATGCTATCCGACTTTCAAGAAAAACAGTCGGTCTGTTGAGTACAAAGTCAGCGGTTGGAAACTTTCAGAAACTCGGAAGCAAATCACATTCACTGACAAAAAGGGAATTGGCAAGCTCAAACTAAAAGGGACGTGGGATCTTAACTTCTACCAAATCGATCAGATCAAGCGAGTTCGCTTAATATGTCGCGCTGACGGCTACTACGTTCAGTTGGCAATCAGTGCTGATCGCAATGTAGATACAACGCCAGCAGGTAAAACAGTTGGATTGGACGTGGGCTTGAAAGAGTTTTATACAGACTCCGACGGTCACACTGAACCAAATCCCAAGTTTTACCGAACAAGCGAGAAACGGTTGAAGTTTCGACAGCGACGTGTCTCTCGCACAAAGAAAGGCTCTGCCAACCGAAAGAAAGCAATTAATCGATTAGGGCGAGCACACCTCAAAATAAGTAGGCAACGTGAAGAACACGCTAAGAGACTGGCGCGTTACGTAATCCAATCTAACGATTTGGTCGCCTACGAAGATTTGAGGATTAAGAATCTTGCAAAGAATCACTGTCTGGCTAAATCGATTAACGATGCTGGTTGGTATCAATTCAGGAAGTGGTTGGAATATTTTGGCGTAAAGTTTGGCAGGGTAACGGTTGCTGTCAATCCTGCTTATACTTCGCAAAAATGTTCTAACTGCGGTGCAATCGTCAAAAAATCCCTATCCGTAAGAACCCACGTTTGTGAATGTGGATTTGTTATGGATAGGGATTGGAACGCCGCGATTAACATTCTGAAATTAGCCTTGAGTACGGTAGGGCATACCGGAACTTGGGTCAAAGACCCGAACGCTTTGGGAGATTCGACCTCTACTTTGGCTGGAGAAATCCAGTCGCAAGCAAGTTGAGTCTGTGAACAAAGAATCCCCTCGCCTTGATAGCTGGGGAGTGTCAAAAAGTCTAACTATTTTCTTAGAGAAATTGCAGAATCTCTGCATTTTTGTTAAGATTTATGGGTAATAGCTACATTTTCCTATGGTAACTGCGGCAGCATCTTTTCAATTGCAAGCGCCCTTCCAGCCCACAGGCGACCAACCGCTAGCGATCGAGCAACTTGTCAAAGGCATCGAAGCGGGCGATCGATTTCAAACCTTACTCGGTGCCACAGGTACGGGCAAAACCTTCTCCATTGCCTCGGTGATTGAAAAAGTCGGCAGACCCACCTTAGTCCTAGCACACAACAAAACCCTGGCTGCTCAACTGTGCAACGAACTGCGAAATTTTTTCCCGAACAATGCAGTCGAATACTTTGTCAGTTATTACGACTACTACCAACCTGAAGCATACATTGCCGTCACCGATACTTTCATTGAGAAAACGGCCGCAATTAATGACGAGATCGATATGTTGCGACACTCAGCCACGCGATCGCTCTTTGAACGCCGCGACGTGATTGTAGTTGCTTCAATTAGCTGCATCTACGGTTTGGGAATGCCCGCAGAATACCTGAAAGCTGCTATTCCTTTGCGAGTAGGAATGGAAGTCAACCAGCGGCAAGTTTTGCGCGATTTAGTTAACGTCCAATACAGCCGCAACGATATAGATTTAGGCAGAGGGAAATTTCGCGTTAAAGGCGATGTTTTGGAAATCGGCCCTGCTTACGAAGATAGAATTATTCGCGTTGAATTCTTCGGCGACGAAATCGATGCCATTCGCTACGTTGACCCCGTAACAGGTAAAATCCTGCAAAGTTCAACGGCTTTAAATATCTATCCAGCGCGCCACTTTGTCACGGCGGAAGATAAATTAGAGGCAGCTTGCCAAGGAATAGAACTCGAATTAGAAGACCGACTGGCAGAATTTGAAAAAGAGGGTAAACTATTAGAAGCTCAGCGGTTGGAACAGCGCACTCGCTACGATTTGGAAATGCTGCGCGAGGTAGGTTACTGCAACGGAGTCGAGAATTATTCGCGGCATTTAGCAGGGAGAAATGCCGGGGAACCGCCGGAATGTTTGATTGATTATTTCCCGAAAGATTGGATGTTGGTGATAGATGAATCTCACGTCACAGTGCCGCAAATTCGGGGGATGTACAACGGCGACCAAGCGCGGAAAAAAGTATTGATAGAACACGGTTTTCGCTTGCCCAGCGCTGCCGATAACCGCCCTTTAAAAGCAGAGGAATTCTGGGCAAAAGAGAATCAGTGCATCTTTGTTTCTGCTACGCCTGGGGATTGGGAAATGGAAATATCTGAAGGCAGAGTTGCAGAGCAAGTAATTCGCCCTACCGGAGTAATAGATCCGACTATTTTCGTGCGCCCGACGGAAGGACAAATTGATGATTTGTTGGGGGAAATTAAGGAGAGAGTAAGTCGGGACGAGCGAGTTTTGGTGACGACTTTAACCAAGCGGATGGCGGAAGATTTAACGGAATATTTGCAGGAAAGGGCTATTAAAGTCCGGTATTTGCACTCGGAAATCCAGTCGATTCAACGCATCGAAATTATCCAAGATTTACAGGATGGTAAGTTTGATGTATTGATTGGTGTTAACTTGCTGCGGGAAGGTTTGGATTTGCCGGAAGTTTCGCTGGTGGTAATTTTGGATGCGGATAAAGAGGGGTTTTTGCGATCGGGACGTTCGTTGATTCAAACGATTGGAAGGGCGGCGCGGCACGTTCAGGGACAGGCTATTTTATACGCGGATAATTTGACTGACAGTATGGTTAAGGCGATCGACGAAACGGATCGACGCCGGGGGATTCAGCTAGCGTACAATAAGATGCACGGGATTACGCCGCAGCCGATCGCGAAAAAGCGATCGAGTAATGCGATTTTGGCATTTTTGGATGTGTCGCGCAAGCTGAATTCTCAGCAGTTGGAGGAGGTTTACGAACAGGTAAACGAGTTATCTTTGGATGAGATTCCTCAGTTAATCGGGCGGTTGGAAGCGCAGATGAAGGCGGCGGCTAAGAAGTTGGAGTTTGAGGAGGCGGGTAAATTGCGCGATCGGATCAAGCATTTGCGGGATAAGCTATTGGGACATTAAGGAAGAGTGGGAGGATATGATGTTCGATCGCATTACCTTCGATCCAAAAATTATGGGAGGAAGAGCTTGCATTCGAGGAATGCGAATTACTGTTTCTTTGGTAGTGAGTTTAGTAGCAAATGGGATGAGTGTAGAGGAAATTTTGGCAGCTTATCCTTATTTGGAAGCTGAGGATATTAAAGCTACCCTCCAGTATCAACTCTCAACCTCAATGCTATGAATGCACCCACTCGTTTAGAGTTTCCCATTGCTAAGGCGCAATATCTCTTCAGCAGGGCCACGGAAGCAGGAGTAGGCGGAGATAAGCAGAAATTCTGGCGGGAGGTGATGGGGTTTGAGTCACCGGAGGCGATTCGAGACGCAATTATAGCCCAAATCTCGCTAGAATTGTTACAGCCAGCCGGACAGAATGACTATGGAGAACGCTACCAAGCTATTATTTTAGTTACAGGGCGATCGGAAGTATCTTGGCAAATCCGTACAGGTTGGATTGTTTTATTTGGTGAAGATATTGCTAGATTTGTTACCGCATTTCCTCAACGCTTTGGGAGACAGGAATGAGCAAATTTCAGTTATTGGATGCAGTGACTTTAACCGAAGCAGTCGCCCTCGCTGATGGCGAGATTGCACCGCCACAAACAGCCGGGACAATTGTTGAGGTTTTAAAGAACGGTGAAGCTTATTTAGTAGAATTATTTGGCGGATGGGTTAAAGCAGAAGTTGGCGGGGATTTTGTGCCTGCAACTCAGGATGAACCGGGCGCATTTATGGAAACGATTGGTGTTGAAACAGTTTATCCGCATCAGTTGCAATTAATAAAATCTGCCGACGAAATGATGGGGATTCGAGAGCATTTACTGTCGGTTTTAAATAATTTACCTGACGAGTTAGTGGCTGAAGTCTGCGACTTTGCGGAGTTTTTGCAGGAAAAACAGCAAAAAGTGCGATCGTATTAAGCATTGAGGTGAAGTGCGATCGCCTTTTACCATTGTCTTATTTTTTGGATGGGAAGGGCGATCGCGACACAGCAGATGCAGCGATCGCATTCTTGAGCAAGATTAGATTATTAAATTTCTTAATGTCGTGTCCTATTTGGTCTAGAGCTTATTACTTTTGTGACCATTGCATTTAAAGCAGAGAAGTTGTAGATTATTCCAACTGGTTAATCCCCCTTTACTAAAAGGGTGAATATGATCGGCTTTAAGTTCTTTAAAACCTTTGGGGCCTCGAAACACTCTTGTGCAGAGAGGGCAAACATAACCTTTTAACTCGTTACTAAAGTGTAACCTAAAGTAAGCTTCTTTCCAGGATATAGGAAAGGCTCTGCTTCTAGGGTCGCATGACTGTAGCCCTGCTGGAAGATCAAACAGCATTTAATATTTATTACTTCATCAAAACTTCAAAATGGTTCTTGCTATTTCAGCAGCAGCATCACACTGTTCTTTTTGTCCTCTTTTCCCACCCCAACTTCCTTTAGCTTCAGGATATCCATCATCATGTGCTAGTATTTTTTTCCCTGTTTCTCTGGGTTTACGGATAAAGTTGTTAATTAAATTCCATTGTCTATCTGACACTTTGACTGGACTTATCTTTAATTCGACCGCTCCTGCAATAAATAAAGCAATCTGTTTATATTTGTCCACCCCTACACCAGCCATTGCTCTACCTAAGATAATTTCCATCCACTCAGCAAATTTTTGAAAATAATCAACACTTATAAGGTCTAAATTGGCAATTATGTTCGTTTGCAACTTTCCTTCAAATTCTTGATATTGAAGCTGATTGCAATAAATATCTAACGCATTCTCTGTCTGCCCTCCAAATAGCAATTTTAAATGTGAACCTCTTTTTAAAAGATTGTCAAGTGAAAGACGTTCAAGACAGACTAAATACCATAAGAACATCAAAGAAGGGGTTTGCCCTTTTGCCTTTTCTTTTCCTTCCCACCATTGATACCACATATCTTTCGCATCAGGATACTTATCCCAAGGATTTGAAAGCCCTTTATTTTGAGCTAACTCAAGCATCCGCTGTGATGGCTTCTTAATAGTCTCAATCTCCTCATTATCCTCCAATACTGTTTCATCTATTTCATTAGGGTCATCATGTATTCCGACTAAACGAATAAAAGTAACAGCTTTAGACTGGCTATAATATGCCAAGCGAATATCTTGACCAGAAAGAGGAGTTCCTCCCTCATTGATTCTTCGGAATATTTCCAGTTTTGTCTGTAAAGGTATACTTTTAGGAATATAAATTATTGTTAGTGGATAAGTATTAAATAGAGTTTTTAATTTTTGACTTAATTGGCTAAACTTCTTTCCAGCATATAAAGCAGATAAAGGAGCTAAATATTCGATTGATGAATTATTGCTAATCGTGAATTTATCATCGGCAAATTGCCAAATGGTGTTCAGCCTTTGTTGCCCATCGATAACCTCGTTATTTCCCTCTTCATCTTCACCAAAAAAGAAAGCAGGAATCGTTAAATTATTCAAAAGAGACTCGATAAATAAAGATTTCTTTCGAGAGTCCCATTGCTCCGCATCTCTCTGATAGTCTGGGATGTATACTAGCCCATTTTTTAATCCTAAAACAACGGTTTGTATGCTTTCACTTTGGGTTCTTGTCTTATCTTGTACCAGGGGGGAAAATATTTTTTCACTCATAGAGTTACAAATCCCTAAATTAGTCATTGTTTCCCAGAATTATCTCGCTTTTGCTCACTTAATGTATAAAAATGTAATAAATTGTAACACCTAAGAGGTAGAGCGATGGCTACCGTCTTAACTCATGTACTCGTTGCCACTCTTGGGCTGTAACGCCGATCGCCCGCCCAAAACACCACCCAAACCAACTACTTGCTCAATACCGCAGCATCCGTACTGCTAGCAAAAGCCGGACTGATAAACTCCTCCTTCTCTTCCAACGTGATGTAACCCTTATCTACAGCTAGCTGCATCACTTCCTGAAGAAAACCTCTGAGTGTATTTAATACGTGAGTGCGATCGCATTCAAAAACCTTTTCCCAACCAGAAGTTTCAAACTTCCTCAAATAGGAGTTACGCATGAGAACTCAGAAACCGGGTTTTTTGCGAGAAAACTTCGTTAGAGCCCGCAGATGCAGTAAAAAACCCGGTTTCTTTGGCGGAGTGCGTAAGTTCTGTTTATGTAATTTTCGCATATTAAAGTAGTAAGTTGGGCGAAGTGAAACGTAGGGTTCGTTAGCTCAACCCAACCTACTAATAAACTTACGGTGTCGGATTCGGATACTTAACGTGCACCGCATTGATTTCCGCTATGATATCCTTATCCAAATTCACATCCAAACTACCGATATTTTCCTCCAACTGTTCCAGACTGGTTGCACCGATAATAGTGCTAGTTACAAACCAGCGCGATCGCACATACGCCAAAGCCATCTGCGCCGGACTTATCCCATGTTTCCCGGCAATCTCAACATACGCTTTCACCGCATCATTCAGATTAGTTTTATCGTAACGCTGACCAAATCCAGCGAATAAAGCCAACCTAGAATTTTCGGGAATTCCATTCAAGTATTTACCCGTTAACAGCCCAAATCCCAAAGGACTGTAAGCCAGCAATCCCACATTCTTAAAACGGCAAGTTTCGGCTAAATTCAAGTGAAATGTCCGATTGCTCAAACTGAAAGCATTCTGAATCGAAACAACCTTCGGCAAACCGTGTTTTTCAGCCAACGTGCAAAACTCGCAAACTCCCCAAGGCGTCTCGTTACTCAAACCTAAATAGCGGATTTTGCCAGCTTTAATCAAGTCAGCAAATACCTCTAACTGTTCCAAAATTGGTACTGTTTCGTGTTCTTGGGCGCTGTCGTAATCCGGCGCGCCAAATAAGGGCACGTAGCGATCGGGCCAGTGGATCTGATACAGGTCGATGTAGTCAGTTTGCAAGCGCTTCAGGCTGTCATTCAGGGCTTTTTCGACATTTGGGCGATCGATCTGATTTTTCCCTTCCCGAATCCACTTTAATCGAGTGCTTCTGCCCGCCACTTTAGTCGCTATAATGACCTTATCCCGCTGCTGTTTCGCCAACCAATCGCCGATATATTCCTCTGTTTTTCCCTGAGTTTCCGGCTTTCCAGGGACAGGATACATTTCCGCCGTATCGATAAAGTTGATGCCTCTATCGATCGCAAAATCGAGCTGTTGGGCCGCTTCTGCAACGGTGTTCTGCTGGCCATAAGTCATCGTACCCAAACAGATTTCAGATACTGATAAATCGCTGTCGCCTAGTTTTTTGTATTCCATGAGTTTGATTGCGGGAAAAATATCTGATTCTATATTACAGAAAAACCTTGATTTAATTGAAAGCTCCAGAAAAGTGCGCGAGGCTTTCTCCTCTCTTCCTCTGTGCTCTCTGCGCCCTCTGCGGTTAAAAAAATAAAAAATATCCGCACTTAAATGTTAATATAAATAATTCGTATTCCTCTGATGTATGAGTAGTCGCCCGCCCAAAGTTCCGTTTGTAAACTTTTCCTTGCAACACCAACCAATCCAATCGCAAATAACAGCAGAAATTGGAAAAATTATCGAGCAAGGAGACTTTATTTTAGGTCAAGCACTCGCCGAATTTGAAACAGCATTTGCAGCAGCTTCAGGAGTAAAATACGGCGTAGGAGTGGCTTGTGGAACAGATGCGATCGCTCTGGGACTCCAAGCTTGCGGCATTAATCCGGGCGACGAAATTATCATACCCGCTAACACTTTTATCGCCACCGCGATCGCCGTCCTCCAAGCCAAAGCTATACCTATTCTTGTAGATTGCGACCCGGAAACCGCCCTGATTGACCTCACAGCAGCAGCAACAGCAGTTACCTCGAAAACTAAAGCAATTATCCCAGTACACCTCTACGGTCAAATGGTATCGCCCCGGCAGCTTTTAGATTTTGCGAATCGCCACGATTTAATCATATTTGAAGATGCGGCCCAAGCGCACTTAGCCGAAAGAGAAGGATACCGCGCGGGTTCCATTGGAAAAGCAGCAGCATTCAGCTTTTATCCCAGCAAAAACCTCGGTTCTTTTGGCGACGGCGGGATGTTAATTACTAACGATGCAGAGCTCGCAGAAAAAATGCGAACTCTCCGCAATTACGGAGCACCCAGCAAATATTTGCACACCGAAATCGGCAGCAACAGCCGCCTCGACAATTTGCAAGCCGCCGTGCTCAATGTTAAATTGCCTTACTTAGAAAAATGGAATCGCGATCGCGCCGCCGCCGCCCAACACTACAATAGTCTATTAGAACCCCTGAAACGCAAAGGCATTGTACCCATCGCCAACCACAGCAGCAGCGGTCACATTTATCACCTCTATGTTATCCAAATTACGGAGAAAAGCTCGCTCAACCGCAACACCCTTCAGGAAAAACTCGCCCAACACGGCATTCAAACAGGTATACACTATCCCGTACCTTGTCACCTGCAACCCGCCTACCAAAACTTAGGCAATCCGGGCGACTTCCCCCACGCAGAAACCCTGTGCCAACAAATTTTATCATTGCCAATGTATCCCGGATTGAGCAATACTCAGATCGAGCAAGTTGTTCGGGCGATCGTACTATCATTGAATTGCTAATTGTTCATAAAAGTTATGCGGAACCTGTTTCCAGCAGTAGAGTGCAGTTATAAAAGCATTTAAGTTCCGAATTAACTCACATCAGGCACCCATATCAAAAACCCGTAGGGGCGGGTTCACCAATAGCTTTAAAGGGTGCAGACAGGTTAAATAAACCCGCCCCCACCCTGCGCGAGAGTCCTTTATTGATATTGATGCCTGATGTCGGGAATTAACAAATCTTTAACTCACACTTTAAAACCCCAAAGCGTTGCGAATCCAGCGCGGCAATCTTAAAACTTCTCAAACCATGCAAATCCAGCGCAAAATTCGCATTGTTTTCAAGCGATACCTCCTGGGGGAAGGTATCACGGCGCTCCTAGTGCTGCTGTACGCCCCCTTGCTAGTACACTGGTACGACGGCTGGTTCAACAAAACCATCAGCCTCGAACACGAATATTTCAGCCACGGACTAATTGGTTTACCCTACGCAGCTTATATTGCTTGGATGAACCGAAAGTGCTGGCGCAACTTGCCCAATTCACCGCATCCTTTGGGAGGCTTTTTGCTGGTACTAGCCACGCTTTTTTATCTGAGTCGCTTGAGCGATTTAGTAAATTTATCCCTTCCCATAATGCTGGCCAGCATTTGCTTATCTTTAAAAGGAATTCCCGGCTTAAAATTGCAGGCGATGCCGCTTTTATTCGTATTTCTGGCCTCGCCAAACCACATTCCTTACCTCATAGAACCCTACGCCTTGCCCTTACAGCAATTCATTGCTGAAACATCAGGCTGGATATTAATTAAGGTTGGTATCAACGTGAGAGTGGAAGAAATTTATCTGTACGTGAACGATCGCATTGTAGAAGTTGCTCCACACTGTGCAGGCTTGAAAATGCTGTTTACCAGTCTTTACGTTAGCTTAATTCTGCTGGATTGGACGGGAGTTTGGAACTCGGGCAAAAAAAGTCTTTTGTTTTTAGTGATTACATCCATTATTAGCATCACTTCCAACATTTTTCGCAATACTTTGCTAACTTACTTTCACGGAACCGACAGAGAGGCGCTTTTTACTTGGCTACACGCCGGATGGGGCGGAGATTTGTATTCTGCTTGTATACTAGGGTTATTGGTACTTCTCCTCAACGGGATGGAAAAGTATTTCCCAAGTCAGTCTGGCAATTAATGAAACAGATGATTTCAGCACAGAAACTACTGCAGCGGTATCAATTATCTAAAATTATGGTACTGGTGTTTTTGCTGGTATTAGTTGGGGCAGTAGCAATTCCCGGCTACGCGACGGGAAGGTGGCCTTGGACAAACCCGCCAACCCTTGCCAACCTCAAGCAATTAAGAAGTGTACGCCAAAACGGGATAAAAATTCCTGGGTGGCAGGTTATAGCCGTTCAGAATAACGTCCAAATTGGCACTCACAGATGGTTAGTTCAAGAAATTAAAAAGGATAAAACAATTGCCATTTTATTGCTGTTGCCTCAAAATTACCCCAAAAACCAGCCCCAAGTAGAATGGCTAGATATCGATGGATTTCACCGATGGCAAACCGATTCTCATCGCACTTTGAGGTTTACAGTTAAATTAGCACCAATACCCGGCCAGCCACCGCCTACTGTCGAGGCGAGGTTTTTCCGAAGCTGGACTCGCCAACAAACTTTTGCTGTCGTGCAGTGGTACGCTTGGCCTAACGGGGGTTCTCCAACAACCAGTCGCTGGTTTTGGGAAGACAGCATTGCTAGACTCTCGAACCGCCGCGCCTCTTGGGTTGCTATCAGTATCATCCTTCCCATTCAACCCCAGGGCGACATTAAGATAGCTCAACCATTGCTGGAATCTCTTGCCGAAAGTGTCCAGGCTAAATTAATTACAGAAACTTTTCGGTTTTAGTAAGCAGGTAGGTGCAAATAAATCAGCCTAGGGCGTGGGCGAGTTTTGCCAAAATCTACTGCTTCCTAGTCAATATTCTAGTTCAACCCGCACGAAAATATCTTATTGTTTTTTGTCGTCGCTATATTTAGATGAAACTTACAAATCAGGTCATTATTCAAAATATTACTTTTTTAAATCCTCTGAAAATGCGGCAAAAATCCACTATTAAAAATCGCCTCGCTTTTTACTTGGCAGGCCTGCATTCCACTGTTTGGACTCTATCTTTTGCTGCTGTATTCTGGGGTTTTAATAGCAAAAATTTTTCGGAAACGGCTTTAGCTCAATCTGTTGTTCCCAGAGACGAGCGACTCGTGGCGCCACCGCCACCGCCTGTACCGCCACCGCCGCCTGCCAATTTCAACCGGGATATTAACCCAGCTTTTCGGAATCGGCCCTACCGCCTGGGGCCGGGAGACCAGATTTCTGTTCAAGTTCAGCGCTTCCCTGAGCTAGGTTTTACAGGTGCAATCAGCCCTGAAGGGGTAATTGTACTGCCGCTAATCGGAACAGTAAATGTGCGCGGTCTTACTGTCGAAGAATCACAGCAGCGCCTCCGGGAGCGCTTTGGTCAATTTATCAAAAATCCTCAAGTCTCGGCTGCTTTGCTGGTTCAGCGCCCCGTAGTGGTGACGGTGACGGGGGAAGTTGCCAGACCGGGTTTTTATCCGCTGCAAACTCCCCAGCTTCCTGCGGCTTTGGCGGCGGCTGCTGGGACTAATCCTACGGCGGAACTGCGAGGGGTGCGGGTGCGGCGGACTCTGCCTTCCGGTGCTGTGGCGGAGCAAGTTGTTGATATTTTGACACCGTTGCAAACTGGTATTGCTCCACCGGATTTGCGTTTGGAAGATGGAGATGCGATCGTCGTACCGTATAAACAGGTTACGCCCGATCGCAACTCCGATCGAGATTTGGCGTCCAGGTACAGCCTCGCTGCTGCTGCTGTCCCCGTCCAAATCACTGTCACCGGAGAAGTCAGCAAACCGGGTTTTTACACGCTTCCTGCGGGTTCTGGTCGAATTTCGGCTGCTTTGGCGATTGCGGGGGGAGTCACGGGAAAAGCCGATTTGCGGGAGGTGCGAGTGCGGCGGACGCTGATGGACGGCTCCTCGGTGGAGGAACCAATCGACCTCTACACTCCCCTAGCAAACGGTAACGATTTGTTCGATTTTCCTTTGGCATCGGGAGATGTGATTGTCATCCCGGAATTGGACGCTAGTACCAAAAACCTAGACTACGATAAAGCTCTGGTTTCGCGGTCTACTTTGATTAAGCCCAGGATCTACGTTCGAGTTTTGAGTTACGCTAGTGGTGGTTTGACCTCGTTCTATGTTGAAAATGGCAGTCGGTTTTTGGATGCTCTCAACAACTTGCCTGTTAATCTTGCTGACTTGCGAAAAATAGCCCTGATTCGGTTCGACGAAAAGCAAGGTAGAGCAATCAACCGTTCGATAGATGCTAAAGCTGCTTTGGAGGGCAATGTTTCTCAGAACCCGATGCTCGAAGATAATGATGTGATTGTGATTGGTAGGAATTTGGTAGAGCGCATTGGTTATGTAATCAATACTTTTACTCGACCATTCCGGGATACTTTGGGATTTATTCTGTTCTTTGAGCAGTTGAGAAATGGGGTAACAGATTTGTTTGGCCCATCACGTAATGAGAGGTAGTCATACCATTTTAGATTTAAGATTTAAGATTTAAGATTTAAGATGGAGAATGACTTAGGCGATATGGGTTTTAATCACCGACCGAAAGTTCTAAGGTTTTTGGGGGATTTGTAGAATTAGTCCGCAATCATTAGTTATCGTTAACACTTAGCAATCTAAAATCTAAAATCTAAAATCTAAAATCGTCATGACTTTATCAGTTGTTAAACGTTATTTAATTGCTTTCGACCAATACAAGTGGGTGGGACTGGCTACTCTCGCGGTGACTGTGGGGGTGTCGGGGGTAGTTGCCATGCAGCCAAAGCCTGCGCCAGTTTACGTTGCAATAGGTACGCTTGCTTACGACAGACCGAGCGTGATTTTTTCATCTACTACTACTAAAATCCAACAGGAAGGACAAGAAATAACTAAAGATATGCTGCTGGATACAAGGGTGGTTGAACCAGCAGCGAAAAAACTCATCAAACCCGAAGGAAAATTAAACAAAGAAGAAGCGGAAAAAGTAGAAGCTTTGGCTAAAAAGCTGGGAAAAGATGTGCAGATAAAAATGCCCAGTAAGAATAATGACCCCAGCGCTTTGATTCAAGTATTGTATAAAAATGCCGATCGCAAAAAAGCAGAAGCGGTAGTAAAGACGCTGATGTACGAAATGGTGGAACACAGCAAAAGTATTAATACTTCTAGACTGCGTGAGACGATCGCCCAAATTAACAAGCGTTTGCCGACAGTAACTCAGGAACTCAGAGAGACGGAAGCAAAACTTGAAGCCTACGAAAAACGAGAAGGAACTTCAATTTTAGCAGCTCAGAGCGGTGCACTGCCGCAAGCGATTACCAGCAGCCAACAGCAGCAGCGGCAACTCCGCGTGCAGTTGGGAGGAATTGAAGCTCAAATTAACAGTTTGCAGGATCGCTTGGGATTGAATGTGGAGCAAGCTTACGTCGCTCAAGCACTCTCTGCCGATCCAATTATTGCCCAACTGCGAGTGCAATTGTTTTCGATCGAATCTCAGCTCAAAATTCTCCGCAGCGACTTGCAGGAGGAACACCCGAAAATTGTGGAATTGCTTAAACAAAAACTTGCTTTTGAGCAGCAGTTGCAGCAGCGGCAGTCTGAGGTACTAGGCGGTAACGGGGTGGCGGCTCCGCTCAGAAGTGCCGATCGAATTCGGGTAGACTCTTCTTTAGATCCGGCTAGACAGCAGTTAGCTCAAACTTTGATTGCTTTGCAAACGCAGCGGGATACGGTGCAACAGCAACTCCAAGGAATCGAGAAAACTGAACAAGAATTGCGTCGGGAACACGCGACAATCCCCAACAAGCAGTTAGAACAAGCGCGGTTAGCCCAGCAAGTGGCGTTCAAAAAAGCTCTCTACGACAAGATGCAGTCGGCTTTGGTAGATGCTGAGGCGGCGGTAGCTGAGACAACGGGGAGTTTGAGAATCGCCCAATTGCCGCAAACTGATGACGTTGAGTCAAACAAGAGAGGTTTGCCCGTGATGCTGGCGGTGGGCGGCTTTGTGGGATTGCTGTTGGGCGGGGGGTTGATATTTTTGTTGGGGATGCTCAACGGCAAGTTTTACAGTTGGGAAGAAGTGCGGGCGGCTTTGGTGGAAAAAGAGGTGCCGATACTGGCAGTTTTGCCTGAAGTGACGGTGTTTGATTCCTACGGCGATGAAATAATGCCGCTCGCCTTGGAGGCAAATTCTCCCTATTTGGAGTTTTACGAGCGGTTGCGTACTAATTTGCGCCGGATCGGGAACAAACCGGTGAAGGTGGTGTTGCTGACTTCGGCGGCGCCTTTGGAGGGGAAAAGTTTTAGTGCTTACAATTTGGCAATTGCATCGGCTCGATCGGGTAAACGGACTTTGCTAATTGAAGCAGATTTGCGATCGGCTTCTAACGTTGAATCTTTGAAAATTGCTGCTGATCCTCTGGCGACTGTGGAACCTTTGCACTATTACGGCAATATTAGCGAGTGCGTCCTTTTGGTTCCAGAGGTAGAGAACCTATACGTTGTGCCGAGTCCCGGCTTTTTGCGGCAAGCCTCCGCCGTACTAGAATCCAGCGAAATGCGGAGATTGTTTGAGGATGTTCGCAACCGCTTTGATTTTGTGGTTGTGGATTCTCCGGCTTTGAGCGAGTGCAACGACGCGCTGACGCTGGAACCGTACACGGATGGTATGATTTTGGTGGCGCGGCCTGGTTACACTTTGTCTAGTATGTTGTCTGAGGCTGCAGATCAGTTGCTGGAATCTGAGGATGACGAGTCGCATAAATCTGGGCCGCGGCTGTTGGGAGCGATTATTAACGGTGCTGATATTCCGGTGAAGTTCCGCAATGATCTTGATATTGATGAATGGGAGTTGCCTGTGAGTGCGATCGGCGATCGGGCGATCGAAGTGCGATCGAGGCAATTACCGCAGCACTCAAAGCCTAAAAATAAGGCTATTAATAGTAAATTTAGATAATTTATCAGGCTTGATTATTGTAAAGCCATCCTCAAGCAAATGTGAATGTTTTGTAGGTGCAACCTAAGCAGGTTAAGCCGAAAGCACCGTTAACAGCCAGTCGATTTTAGATTTGGAATTGATATAAATTCCGGTGGCATTTGGAATGATTAAACCGCAGAGGACACAGAGAACACAGAGTCAGAGAACAGAGAGATGAATCATTTCTATTCTATGAGATTTGAGATTTGAGATTTGAGATTGATATCAATTCTGGTTGCTTTGGAATGATTAAACCGCAGAGGACACAGAGATCACAGAGTCAGAGAGCAGAGAGATGAATGATTCCTATGCTGCCGAATTTGACATTAAAAATTGACTCCACAGATTCATCTGGGATCGTGAACATTAATCTAAAATTTTTCGCTTGTCAACAGTCAACAGTCAATCGATTTTAGATTTTAGATTTTAGATTTTAGATTTTAGATTGACTTGCGCGAGATAAATGCTCTTTCTTGAGGATTTTAGATTTGAGATTTTGGATTGATTCCACGGATCAATCACGTGGCGGGTACCACCTTTGAAATTCGCTTGTCAACAGTCAACAGTCATTACTTGAAAATGTGTCATCGTCCTATTGATTGGATTCCGGGCGTTTGGAGTGTTTACTCTGGATAAACTGTTCCAAATCGGCGATCGCATCTTCAAAATCCGACAAATTAATTTTCGCAGGTCTAGTCTTCTTCGGCAAACTCGAAGACTGACTCGAAGGTTTAGCCGGAGGCGGTGGAGATTTCGGTTGTGCAGCTTGCGTGCTGTTCGATTCTATAGAATCGAACAATTCATCCAGGGACTCAAAAAATGATTGAGCCGAGGCCCGGCGTAAATCTTTCTGGTCGTCGTCATCCGTCATAAGCCACTCCATAGGGTCTAAAATTTGCCAACAAACTCTGTCCGCCCCGGCGCGTGCAGATATTAGACATGAAAACCGACTAAAACAAGCAGGAGGACAGAATTTAACCGGGCGATGGGAATGCCTGTGGCTGAACTTGCTGCCCCATATAAAACCTGCTGCGGGCATTGTCAGCCTTCAAACTATATTTAACTCTACACCCGCTTACTGAGTGATTTGAGACTTGGTGCAGACCCAGCTCAAAATCATTGACCCTGAAAAAATCTCAGTTAGGGCTCTTTCGTTGTCTAATTAACCCTAGTCTAGTCGAGAATAAGGAGACAGGACTTATGCAACTATTACCGCTGTTCAAGGGTTGCGATGGCAACGCGCCACCCCGAAAGGACGGAAATACGGTGTTTTTTGCTTGAGTCCTAAGATTTCAAAGGCATTAGGAGATTTTAAGGTGACTCAGGGATTTGATTACGATTTAGCAATTATCGGCGCTGGCGTGGGCGGACACGGGGCTGCCATACACGCGGTTAGCTGCGGGCTGAAAGTGGCAATTATCGAAGCAGGGGACATGGGGGGGACTTGCGTCAACCGGGGCTGCATTCCCTCGAAGGCGCTGTTGGCGGCTTCCGGGCGGGTGCGAGATTTGCGGAATGCCCACCACCTAAAGACTTTGGGTATTCAATTGGGCAGTGTGGATTTCGATCGCGGGGCGATCGCCAATCACGCTAATACTATTGTTAGCAAACTTCGTGGCGACTTGACTAACAGCCTCAAACGTTTGAACGTCGATGTCATCCAAGGTTGGGGCAAAATTGCCAGTGCTCAAAAAATTACCGTCGAAACCGATAAAGGCGAGAAAACTATTACCGCCAAGGATATTATTCTCGCTCCCGGTTCGGTTCCCTTCGTCCCCCCTGGGATAGAAATTGATGGCAAAACTGTATTTACCAGCGATGATGCTGTCAGGTTGGAATCGCTACCGAAGTGGATTGCAATTATTGGTAGCGGCTATATCGGTTTGGAGTTTTCGGATATTTACACGGCCCTGGGCTGCGAAATTACGATGATTGAAGCTTTAGACCAATTGATGCCGACTTTTGACCCGGATATTGCTAAGTTGGCAGAACGAGTGTTAATTGCACCCCGCGATATTGAAACAAAAGTGGGTGTTTTGGCGAAGAAGATTACTCCTGGTTCGCCGGTAATTATTGAATTAGCTGATTTCAAAACTAAGGAAGTTGTCGAAGTTTTGGAAGTTGATGCTTGTTTGGTAGCAACTGGTCGGGTTCCTGTGAGTAAGAATTTGGGGTTAGAAACTGTTGGCGTGGAAACGATGCGCGGTTATATCCCAGTTAACGATAAGATGCAGGTTTTGGCGGCGGGAGAACCGGTGCAAAATTTGTGGGCGATCGGCGATGTTAATGGCAAGATGATGTTAGCGCATTCTGCGTCTGCTCAGGGAATTGCTGCAGTGGAAAATATTTGCGATCGTGCCCGCGAAGTTGACTATTTGAGTATCCCGGCGGCGGCGTTTACTCACCCGGAAATTAGCTATGTGGGGATGACTGAACCTGCGGCGAAGGAGTTAGGAAAAACTGAAGGGTTTGAGGTCGGTTCTGTCAAGAGTTATTTTAAGGGAAATTCTAAGGCTATTGCGGAGGGTGAAACTGACGGTATGGCTAAGGTGATTTACCGGAAAGATACTGGGGAGTTGTTGGGAGTTCACATTTTCGGTTTGCACGCTGCGGATTTGATTCAGGAGGCGGCAAATGCGATCGCCCAGCGCGATTCTGTTAATACTTTAGCATTCCGAGTTCACACTCACCCGACGCTTTCGGAAGTGCTTGATGAGGCGTTTAAACGGGCGGCTGGAGCGGGTAGTCATTAATTTGTAGGGGCAGTTTTATTGTTTTAAATCCCCGGCTTCTTGAAGAAGTCGGGGATTTAAGTATTCTGTTTTAGGGCGGTGGTAGAGCAAGTTAAAGGAGATGAAAGTGCTCGCAATTGCATCTTTTAGCATTCTCGCTTAACAGGCTTTCCTGCCTGTTCCACAAAGAGTAAGTTTTTTTGTGGGGAGTAGGGTTTGGGCTTTAATTCTTTAATTCCTTGTATATTCAGAAGCTCTGTTAGAACTTTAGTACCTTTTTTGTGGTGATGACTATAATTCGCTCCCCCAAACTAAGAGTGACTATTTATAGTTAACAATCAAACTCGCTTAAATGTCAAGCCTGAGAAGGACTTGATTGGCATTTTGACATATTTGTTCAATTGATTTTACTGATTTAACTATTGATTTAGCATAGTAAGGAATGAGAATTAAATAACTTCCACTCTTGAAAGTGGGATGGGCGTCCCGCCCGTCATGAGTGGACGGGCGGGACGCCCATCTCACAATAACAATTAAAATTGTAAGTTATTTAATTCGCGATTTTAAGTAACGAAGAAGCTAATTTTAGCTCAAATTTATTCCCAATCAAACTGCCTCCCAAAATATTGCTCTAATTCCTGATTGTAAGGTCGGAAATAATCGCTCAACCTGTCGCGAACCGATCGATCGATCGGCTGGTAAGAACCGGGATTAGCATTTTGGTATTGAGACAATTGATATTCCGGCAAATCTAAGAATTCTAAAACTTGCTTGACGGTTGTCGCCGCACCTGCATAAAAATCTTCGCTTTTCAAAATTAACAACTGTTCTTGGGGAAAGAAAGTCCGCCAGTTTTTGATAAATTCTATGTACCTACCGCGAGCTAAATAATTCCCCGGTTCCTCGCCGATGATGTATTCTGGATTTTGATTCAACCGTTCAATTTCATCGCTAATTACTCGATCGAGCGATCGCGCTTCCCAATTTAAGTCAGTCAAGCGGTAGAATTGAGAAATCGCCCGATCGACCGGATTTCGCAAAAGTACAATCAGCTTAGCCTCTGGAAACGCGGTGTAGAGACGTTCCGGTGCTTCCCGATAGTCAAAATAGCTCGGACTTGCTTCGCCCGTCAAAAATTCCTCTCCCGAAGGCATTGGGGGAAAATGAGCCAAATACCAATCAATCCCTCTGTCAAAGTGCCACGAAAAAAAATCCATCTCCTTTTTAATCGGAGTCAAAATTTGCGGGTGTTGAGCTAAATAAGTATACAGAGAAGTCGTCCCGCACCGCTGAGAACCAATAATTATAAAGTTAGGAACTTTAACGGCTTTTAAGTTCCAATTTTGTGGAACAAGCATCTTGCCTGTATCTGCTTGTGGAACAGGCATCTTGCCTGTCTCTGCTTGTGGAACAAGCATCTTGCCTGTATCTGCTTGTGGAACAGGCATCTTGCCTGTTCTCTTACTGAGAATAGATGCCAAACTTTGTTTGTAACTGACAGTTCGATAAAAATCAATCGCCTCAGCAATTTTACCTTGCCTCGTCAAAGCTTCGCCCAAATTCAGATAAGGCCAAAAAGCCTCCGGTTTAGCTGCAACAACTTCGCGGCACAAATTTTCAACTTCATCTAACTTGTCTTGCTTAACAAAAACTTCCCACAAATTGTAATAAAACCACCAAGGAAGATCGGGATTTATTTCTATTGCTTGGAAAAATGCCGCCGCCGCTTCCTCCCAATATTTTTGGTGGCTCAGAACAGCACCTAAATTATAATAAGACCAGCAATCATCTGGTTTTTGGGCGACAGTTGCGCGAGATGACGCTAATGCGCGATCATACTTTTCTTGCTGCTGCAACAACTCCTCCAATTCCGCTGACAGACTTGCACAAATAGGCAATTTTGTCAAGAGCTTTTGGTAAAAAATAATTGCACTTTTTGGGCGATCGTACTTGGCTAAATTCTCTCCTAACTGCAAATAAAACTCCCAATTTTCCGGTGTAATTTGCAATTGATATTGTTCTAAAACCAACTTTAAATCCGACTCAGTTTGTCTGAGAGCATATCCCAACTTCTCGTAACTTCCCGGCAAATCTCCGTCAATTTCAATAGCTTTTAAATACGTAGCGATAGCTTCATCCCACTGTTTGAGTTTAGTTAAAGCGTCGCCTAAATTGCAAAAAGACCAAGCAAAATCAGATTTGAGTGCAATCTCGCAGCGGTAAGCAACAGCAGCTTCTTCCCATTGCCTAAGTTTCAGCAAAGCATCGCCCAAATTGTGATAAGACCAGGAAAAATATGGATTTAACTCAACAGCTTTTTTGTAAGCAGCGACAGCTTCCTCCCATTTTTCAAGTTTCAGCAAAACATCGCCCAAACTGTGATAAGACCAAGAAAAATTAGGATTTAATTCAATAGCTTTTTTGTAAGCAGCAACAGCCTCATCAAACCGACCGCTTTCTTGCAGGGAATTACCCAAATTGTGGTAGTTATTATCCATGCAAAACTCCTGCAAGACTCAGTAATTTTTCCAGCGAGTTCAAATCCACCCGCATATCTTTATGTCCCGGACATTTCTGAATTTTGTCATCCACCAATTCGCCAAGTAAATAGTAATGTTCCAGGCCGCACAAATTGCTAATCATCCAATAACAATGCGGCACGTAAAGGGGAGAAAAAAGCTCAATTACCTTGGTTCCCGGACTGCAAAAAACTAGATTAGTCAACCCCCCTCCGTGAGGTGCGATAACTACTTTAGCAGCAGCTAAACATGATGCTTGTTCCCCTACCGACATCGTTTCTAACTTGACACTGCGAAACCCAATTTTTTCTAAGTATTTAATTACCTCTTCCTCGTTGACGAGTCGCCGATAAGATGCTTGTTTACGGGTGATATAAATTCGCTCTGAATAGTCTGTGTTTAGTGGCTGTTTTTCATTTAAAAATGTCTGTTTTAGATATTCACACTTCCATTTTGAAACTGCCCCAGATCCGTCATAAGATATTGAAGGAACTATTAATTTATCAGCGGTAATGTGTAAATTGCAGCGACTTTCTAAAATTTTAGCTTGAGGAATTCCTAAAATCTCTAAAGTTTCTGCTTGATAGGAAGAATCCGAGGCATTGACAACAAACTTATCTATAGTTTCTATCAATCCGCTCCGCTGCAAAAGGTCAAATCGCGTAATCACATCAAACATCCAATGAAAATAAGCGGCTCCACCCCAGCGAGCAGATAAAAAAGCCACATTTCCATCGACGTGTTCAGCGGGAGGCAATTTGTCGGAAGTGATTACCAATTCAGCACAACCCATTGAAATATCAGTAACAAGTTTATTGTTTGAAGTAATCACGGCGGTAGTCACCACATCTGCCCAAGCTCGTCCGTTTGGCAATACGGCAACAAAAGCTTTTCTGGAATGACTTTGATGCTCCCAAAATCTGTGGCTGCTGTCGATTGTTTTGGAATCAGATAAATTAATTTGACTCGCAGGATGGATGTCAATGCAGGTGAGGTGCGGATTCGATTCTGCTGCAACGATCAAATCTTCTGTAAACCCACAGTATTTTTTGAGAATTCTTAAGGGTAAGATTTGATTGCTGTATTCTCCCCGCTCGCTCTCATCGACTTCTCCTTTTTGTTCCAGAGCATAACCTATGTTATCGTAAACTTCAAACAAATCGGGTTTAATTTGCAGGGCTTGAACTAAATTAGCGATTGCAGGTTCCCACTGCTGTTTAGCCATTAAACTCAAACCCAATCCTTCGTAACACCAACAGGATTTTGGATCGAGATTGATACCTTTTTCGTAAATTGCGATCGCCCTTTCCAATTCCCCTTGATTCCGCAGTGCATCACCCAACTTTTTGTACAGCCAACTATGATCGGATTCTAGCTCAATAGCACCACCAAAAGCCACTGCTGCTTCGGGCCAATTTTCTTGGAATTCCAGAACTTCCCCCAAACAATTGTACAACCAACAATCATCGGGATTTAATTCAATAGCTTTGCGGTAAGCCGCCGCCGCTTCTTCCCAGTTTTCCAATGCAATCAAAGCCTTACCTAATCTGTCGTAAGACCAACAAAAATCGGGATTGAGTTCCACTAACTTGCGGTAAGCAAGGGCAGCTTCTCCCCAATTTTCCAGTGCAACCAAAGCCTTACCTAATCTGTCGTAAGACCAACAAAAATCGGGATTTAGTTCAACTAACTTGCGGTAAGCAACAGCAGCTTCCTCCCACTCAGAAAGCTCCATCAGCACATCGCCTAAATTGTTGTAAGTCCAACAAAAATTGGGATTTAACTCAATAGCTTTGCGGTAAGCAGCAGCGGCTTCCTCGTGTTCCTCAATCGCCTGCAAAGTTTCCCCCAAAAAGTGGTAAGACCAACTAAAATTAGGGTTGAGTGCGATCGCCCCTTGGTAAGCTGCCCGAGCTTCCTCAAACAGTTCTTTCTCTTGCAGAGCTTTACCCAACTTGTGGTAAGTTAAGTAGTTGCCCGACTTAATTTTAATAGCTGTTTGATAGCGGGCGATCGCCTCATCCAAATAACCCGCATTTGCCGCAATATCCCCCAACTTTTCCCAACCAAGAGACAACAAAGTTTGCTCGGCGCCCAAACTTTGATTGCCGATTTTTTGGACAATCAGTTGATAGCCTTTGTGTACTACTTCTAACTGACTTCCAAACATCTCCAAAAAAACATCTATCCCAATTTTAGTATCTTGCTCCGGGCTGTCGGGAAACGTAAACTCGTAATCATCAAAAATCATCAAGCCCCCAACTTTCACCAACCTCCAAGATAAAATCGCATCTTGCAGAGCACTTGTGGGTTTGTGACAGCCGTCAATGTAAGCAACATCGTAATATTCCGAATTTAAATTCACTAACAAATCTTGAGAGTAACCTTCTAATTCAATTACCCGATCGGCTGCTCCCGTTTTAACAATATTGCCCTTAAAATGTTGTTGAAAATACAAATCAATACAAGTAATCTTTGCCGTCGGATGAGTTAAAATATTATCCAGCAGCCAGCAAGCCGACATTCCCTGAAAACTGCCGATTTCCACAACTTGAAAATCCGTAATCCCGGTAAATTCCTGCAAATGCCGTTTCCAAATAGGAATATTGTGGGTAAACCAATCTTGGGTAAATTGATAATCTTTCGCCGCACACTCAGGCCAACTCCTCAATTCTGCCGCTTTTTGGTGGCAAATAATTGCTTCTTCCAATTCCCCTAATTGGGGTAAAATATTTCCTAAATCGTTGTAAGGGTTAGAATTGCTCGGATCGATTTCTATTTGGCGACGGTAAGTGGCAATTTGTGCGTATAACTCCTGTTGTTTCGCCCGAACCTCCTGGAGTTTTGCAACAACTTCCGCAGCATTGGGTTCAATTTTCAGTGCCATGCTATAAAATACGATCGCACCTTCCAACAGCTTTTGTTTCGCTAAAATATTGCCTAAATTTATATAAAACTCTGCTCCATCTAACTCAATTCCCAGCAATTTGTGGTAAATTTTCCCGCTGGCAAGTACCTCGATACCTTGACAATAAGTTGCGATTGTGCTGTCTAAACCCGATTCGCTGCGCTTCCGCAAAACATATCCCAACCTCTGATTGATTCCCGTCAAATTCGGCTCAATCTGAACCGCGTGCAGGTAAGCAGCCACAGCTTGATCCCAGGATTGTTCACTGGTTAATGCAATTCCCAAATTGACATAAAACCAAGGAATATTGGGATTTAATTCAATAGCTTTGCGGTAGCAAATAATAGCTTCTGGCCACAGTTGTTTTTGAGCCAAAGCTTCCCCTAAACAATTGTATGCCCAGTAGGAATTATCATTAATTTCAAGAGCCTGACGGTAACATTTAATAGCTTCATCCAACTCGCGCTTCTGCACCAAAACATTACCTAAACCCACGTAAGCACGAGCATAATTTGGATTGAGTTCGATGCTTTTGCGGTAACAGGCGATCGCCCGATCTAATTCTCCTCGCTCCGCCCAAGTCTTACCCAAACTGTGGTAAGATTCAAACGAATTTGGATTGATGGCAATGGCTTGTCGGTAATTGGCGATCGCCTCATCCCACCGTTTTTGGCCAATCAGCATTTCCCCCAAATTGTGATAAGCTGTTGCCAGTTGCGGGTTTAACCCAATTGCCCGGGAATAACATTCAATAGCGCGATCGAACTTTCCCAATTCAACCAAACTATTTCCCAGAGTGACGTGCTCCTCAGCAGTTGCCCAATTCGGCTCAATATTAAAAGCTTGATACCAACAGTCTGCCGCCTCTTCTCGCTTCTCCAACTGCGTCCAAATTCTCGCCAACTGCCGATAAACAGCAGCAAAATTCGGCGCTAGCGAAATCGCTTTTTCACAATTGGCGATCGCCTTTTCCCACTGTTTCCCCTGAGAATACAAAATGCCGAGATTAGCATAAACTTCCGGCAAATTTGGATTGCGATCGATCGCCGCTTCATACCACTGCTTAGCTTGCTCGATTTCACCTCGAACCTGCATCACCTTTCCCAGCGTCTGACAAGCTGCCGCCAAATTCGGTTCAATTTTCAACGCTGACTCGCAAGCAGCAACTGCCTCATTTAACCTTCCTTCGGCTAAATAAACTTCTGCTTGCCGACTCAAATCAACCGCTGCCTTTTCCATCTTCTCAATCGAGGGCATAATTAAACTTGCTCCAGACACCAACTAACTCAAACCCACCACCTCAACCATCCTTTTCAGCGAACTCAAGTTCACTAAAATATCCTCAGTCAGCGAATTCTGATACATCAACTGTCTAATAGGATAGCATTCAAAAGCCTCGCCCGTTAAAAAGTAATGTTCCAACTGCAAATATTGACTGATTCCCCAGTAATAATGGCTGATATAGTGAGGCGACACCAACTCAATTACTTTAGTTCCCTTGCCACAAAAAATTGTATTTGTCAATCCGCTGCCGTGGGCTGCAACTATTACCTCAGCGTGGGAAAAATGAGCAATTTGCTCTGCCAAAGACATCGACTCAGGAAAAATTGAAACAAACCCAAAGTTCTCCAAAACCTCAACCGCATCTTCCTCGTTCAAAACTCGTCGATATCTTGCTTTGCTGCGGCTGATGTAAATGCGTTTGGGATAGCTCGAACTAGGTATAATTTCCTTGAGAAACTCGCGCCTCAAAAAATCCATCGCCCACCCAGAAGGCCAGCCCAAATATCCCGCAAAAGACGGCACAATCAACTCGGTTGCTTGAATGTGAGGCACGCGATCGCTCTCCAAGACTTTCTCTTCTGGAATGCCCAGAATTCTTAGACTTTCCCGCTGAAATTGGTGCTGACAACTATTCACCAAAAACCAATCAATCTCCGCCAAATCCCTACCGCTGTGCCGCAGCAATTCTATCCGTGGCAAAACATCAACCATCCAGTGAAAATAGACATTTCCAGACAAACCCGAAAGCACCGCCACGCTACCGTCAATTTGCTTTAAACCTGGAAAGGATTCTAACTGAAAAACGCTGTGTTTCCTCACATCATGCTTTTCGCATCCCGGCAAAAATCCCGGATAATCTCTCGACACATCAGCCAACAAATAATTGTCAGGAGTAATTACAGCGATCGCCTTGCAAATCAGCCAATAATTTTCCTGCGGCACAATCCAAACTCGCCCGTTGGGAATTGCCGCCACAAAAGTCTTGGGCGACTCCACAGGTAGCGGTTGCGAGTTGGACAAACGGCAAATTCCCCAACCCAAATGCACCGGATCGAACCACTTAGAAAGTCGCTGCAAACACAGCCCGCAAGTTAACCCCGCACAATCGGAATTTGCCAATTGGGAATTGGATCTCGCAAATTGGGAATTCGGAATATTTTCTGCACTTGCTTCGGGTGCAGGTTGCCAAAATATTTCCACATAATTGTCAGCCTCCAACTTAGCATTAACCAGCCAATCCCAACTCGATAAATAAATACCGTCAGGAGGTTTGATAGAAGTGCTATCTGGCAAGATAAAACTCAGTTTTTTCCACTCTTTCTGCTCCCCATACCCGTGCAATTGCAACTCTAAAACTTTTTGATAATAATCGAGCGCCCGTTCCCAGCGCCCCTGTTTTTCCAGCAGTTTTGCCAACTCAAAATAAACCTGCGGTAAAGCAGGTTGAATCGTCAAAGCCATGCGGTAAACGGCAATTGCTGCAATGAACCGCTTTTGCTGGGCTAAGGAATTTCCCACCCGCCAGTAAATCTCTGCATTTTGTGGCTGAATTTGCAAAGCTTTTTGATAATAAGCGGTGGCAGATTCATGCCCGCCGTACTCTGTTAAAGCATTTCCTAAATGCAAGTAAATTTCGGCTAAATTATCGCAAATTTCAGCAACAGGTAATTCGCAAGCTGCACTTGACAAATATCTAGCCACACCATCTTTTTTATTTACTTTTAAATCTGTTAAATCCGTGACATCCGTGACATCCGTGACATCCGTGACATCCGCTACAAAATCCGTTGCCGAACTTCCCATCAATGCTGTGAGAAATCGATCGCACGCAGCGATCGCCCTGGACAATTCATCATCTTCTACCGCCGCAACTCTGCGCCTGTCTCCTAAGCGGCAGTAGGCTTCAACAAAATCAGGCTTCAGAGCTATTGCCCGCTCAAAATAAGGCATGGCTTCAGCAATTTTGCCCAAAACCATCAAAGAAAACCCGGCGTCTGTATAGCCTGAAATATAGTCGGAATTGAGCTCGATCGCGCGATCGAAACAAGCAAGCGCCGCCGAATGTTCCCCCTGCAATTGCCACGCTTTCCCCAGATTGTAGTGAGCCAAAACCATGTCCGGCTCCAACTCAATAGCTGTGAGGTAAGATGCGATCGCCCGATCGGGACTTTTGTCCAGCAAGGCTTGACCCAAATTATTGTGCAGCGTCGCCCAATCCGGCTTAATCTCGATCGCCCGTTGGTAAACTTCGATCGCCTCAGCAGCCCGATCGTCCTTGAGCAAAATCACACCCAGATTGCTGTAAGCTTCCACGTAATCCGGCTTTAGAGCGATCGCCTGTCGGTAGGTATCCATTGCCGCTTCGAGCTGACTATTTTCACCTAAAACCACAGCCAGATTGTATAAAGCATCGAGATAATCCGGTTTTTGGGCGATCGCCTTTCGGTAACAGTCGATCGCCCCCAACAAATTACCCTGCTTGTGAAAAATATTTCCCAAGTTATAATGAACTTGGGCCCAATCTGGTTTCAAATCCAGAGCTTGTCGGTAGTGAAAAACCGCCTCATCCAGCCACGCATAGTCGCTGTAAAGTTGACCCAAATAAGCATGAGCCAGAAAAAACTGGGGCGAAATCTCCAAAGCTTGCACAAAAGCGTCTCTTGCCGCCGTCGGATCGCCTTGAGCTTCGAGAATTTCCCCTAAAGTCGTGTAAGCCGAGGGCGAAAACGGTTGAAGTTCGATCGCCTTGTTGCAAAACTCGATCGCCTCAGTTAACTTCCCCCGGTTCAAATAAATTTGGGCTTGCCGGATATATTCTTCAGTGCTCATTGCTAGCGGTGCAGTTGCGGTTTCTTTACCGCTTCAGTAAAACCTAGAAATTCTAATTTAAAAACTTTCTATTTATATTTTGCCCGATCGGGCGATCGGTTAATTTTATCAATAACTGTCGATCGATTTTTTTTAACTGCCCCTGCTTCAGTTCCTGCATTGAAGATTTCAACCTCACCCCGCTTGTAGCAGAGTGAGGTTGAAATCCTTTAAAACTACCGGCTTTGTGAGAACAGCCCCGAATCTTATCCGGTGCTGCCCCACAACTGCCAGTTGTTTTAGAACAACTCGAAGTTGTTCGAGGTAATAGTCAGGCCAGGCTGCAATTGAGCAACAGTTAGCACTCCGCTGGCGCCGTTGAAGAACAACTTACCGCTTGTTGGGTCGTAGACCAACTTGTTCGTCGTGGCTGTTCCTGGAGTAGCTTCGTTGAAATTAGAAACGACGACAAACTCGCTTGCCTCGAAGCTGCTGCCCAAGCCAGCGAACACACCGCCCTGTTTCAAGCGGATCTTATCTTCGCCTGGGGTAAAGTCAGTGATCGTGTCTACGCCGAAATCGCCACCAGCACTCGCGAAGTAGAACGTATCGCTGCCAGCACCGCCGATCAGGACATCGCTGCCTCTGTCGCCAGAGATCAAGTCATTGCCAGCGCCACCATCGACAGTATCGTTTTCTTTACCGCCGTAGAGAGTGTCGTTGCCATCGCCACCGCTGACAAGATCGTTGCCTTGGCCACCAAAGACTGTATCGCTGCCACTTCCGCCAAGTACAGTGTCGTTGCCTCTGTCGCCAGAAACCAAGTCGTTGCCATCGCCACCGTCTACCAGGTCATTCCCTTTACCGCCAAAGATTAAGTCATCGCCGCTAACGCCAGCGACCACATCGTTGCCGCTGCCTGAAATGACGGTATCGTTGCCGTCGCCGCCGCCGACACTATCATTGTTGCCACCCGATATAATCAGGTCGTTGCCAGTGCCACCAGCGATGACATCAGCGGCCTCAAAAGTCAGAATGATATCGCTGCCGGGGCTGCCGTTCAACCTGTTAGCGCCTACGGGGGTGCCAATAATGGTTGAGCCACCGCCACCGACACCGCCTGGTTGTGTAGTTGGTGTTGTTGGATTTGTTACCTGTGTCATTTACACTCCTCCTAAAAGATCAATCATTTTTCTACAATACACTTTTCCCTCCAAAGGGATTCAATAAATGAAACCGGACATCGGTTGAGACCCTAATTGACCCGGCTGCTATAAGCTGTCATGTAATTTAAATTGTCAGCAGCGAGCCTGGGAGCGCGAGTTGAATCCTGTATTCGTTGAGCAGCAAATCTCGGTTGTTTCCTGCTTTTGACTCTCGACTCCACCACTGCCTCCTCTAACACGAAAATATTCCACTTAAACGTTTGCGAGTTTACCATAATGACCATCGATATGGCTAGTCATTATTAAAACAATACCCGGAAGATACACAGAGACCATTTTTAATGGAAGTATGCTCTCAAGATTGAGAAGTTGCACCGGGCCCGCGGGCCCTGTCATCGCCGGAGAGTTCGATCGCCCGCAATGAGGCTGGAACTGAGCTGCGATTTTTTTAAGTACACTGTACTTGACCAGACTTTTGATTTTCGCCAATAGTTCCCCAGAAATCAAAAGTTTGTAACTCGCTTTGAAAGCAAGCCCACGCACGCTGGAGGCCGGATTCAATCAAAAGTGGCTCCCAATACAGTCCCGGACGAACTTTTGAGCCTCATCGCCTTGATGTTTCCAGCCAAATCCCTCACGCTCAATATAGAATTTTGGCTAAAAACCCAGTTTTTCAACCCCCATCCGTCATTTCAACCACGATCCGCATCCATCCGCACAATCAGACAATGTAGCGCGATCGTCTTTTGGTCAAAAGTTGGGATCAACGGTGGGCCGGTAGATTTGTGAGGGTAATGTCACTAGATTTTAGATTTTAGATTTTAGATTTTAGATTTAGTCCACAGATGAATCTGGGAACTGGAACTAGGATATAAATTTTTGGGCTGCTGGCGAATCCTGCCCCAGTTATGGGTTAGCCCCATTGTAGTTATGAATAATTTACCTGTTTATCATGAATGCTGAAGCCGTCAATTTTTTGATGGCATCTATCAAAGCCAATGTAAAATTCTTACCTCGATACTCGCCGGATTTATCTCCCATCGAGCTGTAGTGGGCAAAAATCCAAGCGATTTTCCCTTTTGAAGCATATCCACCTTCAAATGTTCTTGATGAAGCGATTACTAAAGCTCTTAAGGCTCTTACTGATGAAAATGCTTGGCCATCCTTTCATCACTCTGGTCTATTTTGAGAACAAATTAAATAGTTAATTTTTGCGGTACATTCGATGGCTAATACCTGTGAGTGAAAATATTGAGTTTTTAGCAAAGACTTTTTTACTAATGGTTGTTAACTTCGAGCCGATCATTAACGATTAGCCAATTCCCCGAAATTTGAGCCGGCAGTCATTCAGAGAAAATCTCTACTTATTCCTAGCGGTGTGCTTCTAGTTGCGCTGGTGAGGCGTTATAATTGCTCTGGCTGTCGTACTTGTAGATGTGAGCGTGAGAGTCACTCTCGAAAATATAATTGATGGAAGTAGCTCCATAGTATGCCAGCGCTAGCAGCGACAATAGATGAAGAACTCTATAAATTGGTTTCTCAGATACTTCGTTCATTTTGACTCCTACTTTTTATGCAAATAACTAATTTGGATACCGTGACGGCACTTTTTTTTTGAAGTTCCCAAACATCTCGTACTTCCAAAAATTTAGCTGGCTCGCGTTATACACTCCTGATGCCCGATCGCCAAAAATAAGTCGTACTTGAGACTTGAAACAGTTTTGGTTGCCTATTTCATATTGCAGTCTCTGCCTTGAATTGTCTATCTAACTGCGGTAAGAGTTAGGGATTTTGGGCGCAAACGAACTCTACAATTTCCTGCTTAGAGCTGCTACGATTTGAATAAAGGGATCCCGAAAAGCTTAAATGGCAAAGAGTCTAGCTGTTTTTCCACGCCTCGCCAGGATTTTCCCACCTTCGATTAATGGTACGCAGTGGTCGGAAGTAATGAAAATTCTTAAGTTGGTCAGCGACCGACGAAAATATGTCTGAAGTTATATTTTTGCAAGCAACAGGCCATGTTACATTACATATTTATTTTGAGCTTGGTTGATGTGGCAGATAATTTTTTAGTAAAAAAAAATTGCGGTCGTTGTTCGACAATGTGAGTCTGACAATTTTGCCGGAACAATTTTAACTGAAAGCATCCAGGATACCCGCCACGTGATTCATTCCGAAAGCAGACTCAGTACCCAGAAATAAAAAACCTGTATCCGATAAAGGAACCCCCGAATTTATCTCGCGCAAGTCAATGCTTCAAATCTAAAATCTAAAATCTAAAATCTAAAATCTAAAATCGCGCAATCGATTGACTGAGCCGCACCGTTAATTCACGATGTGACAGAAGAAAATTAGGCATCAGTCAATTGGAGACTTTGGCGTGATACGTGGGCTAGGGCGTGCGTCAATCTCGCTTAGTTCAACGATTGGAGATTTGAGATTTATGCCACAGATGAATCGGAGAGCTTGAACAAGATCCTAAAATTTAGGGCAGCAGCCGACTCCTGTCGGAAACTTGTATCCGTTTTTGGGCTGGATCAAAAAGCAGAAGGCAGAATTTGATAGCGGTAAAAAAATACTGTTTTAGGATTCAGAATTTTTATTTGATTCTACCTTCTAGCTGCATTTTTTTAGTATGAAACAAGATAAATTACTCGCTGCCAAAAGCGATGCACGCCGAATAATTTAGGAAGAGATAAGCGAGTGTGTTGAAGCCAGTTACTTCCAAAAGTTATTATATTTTTTGCTCGCATTGAGCTGTTTGTACAACAGACTTTTTGCTAGTAATTTGCAAAAGGGATAGGGGCAGAACAACAGGCCAAAACAGAGGGCCGATTATTAAGGCTATCCAAGATATCACGTCTTTTTTAGATGTCGCAGTATCATTCCAAAAACTTTTGAACCAAACAAGAAAAACGATTAAGGCAATAGAAAAGTAGCTAATCATTATCATTTTTTGACCTCCCTGTCTATAGATGGGATAGAAGTATTTATAATTATTGTATCTCAGGCGGTGGCTCGCCGATCGCAACTTTATGCCCTGAGCCACAAGCTGCAAGTGTCTTAAACCAAAAGTTTCACAGCTATGCAAGTCCATAGCCTGCAATGTTGAGCGGAATTACTCCTGCTGCGCGGCGGTATTGGAAACTTAAAGCCTTGCGTTCAGGGCTTTTCGAGGTTTTGTCAAACCTGGAGGCTACCACCCCAATCATAGCTTATGCGATCGAGGTATTGGGTTTGCTGTGATTTAAATCACGTATACTGGTAGACTTCGGTCACAAATCGAGCCAAGAACGATCGCACAGCTTAGCCGACTGCAATCACCCTACTCTTTTGTCAAATGCTCGATATTATAATAGTCGAGTTCAACGAGATTTCATGCAAGCTCTGACTTTAAAATCCGATCGGGCGATCGCTGAACTGTTCTATCAAGTCACCAATTCAGGCAATCTGACTCGCACTCAAAGCCACGGATTGCGCGAACTCTGCCAAAGCGCTCTCAGCGAAGATGCCAGAGATGCAGTCAACCGCCTGCTGCACGCCATCCGCCGCGGATGGGTCAGGATTTCCGATTAGTCTCCTCACACAAAAAGTTGAGATGAGTATTTTTACTTTCTCTCCTGTCAAGCTTTGCCAACAATAAGATTGAAGTGAGTAGGTCGATCCATTAACCCTCTCCAAAAAAAAATTGTAGTGCGATCGAAAAACTCGAACCGGTTTCTTGAAGAAGCCGGGATTTTTGATTGGAAGCAGCCAGTCGATTTTAGATTTTAGATTTTAGATTTTAGATTTTAGATTGACTTCACATATGAATCTGGGAGCTTGAACTAGAGCTTAAAATTTTGGATCGATGCCCACTCCTATCGGAAACTTGTATCTGTCTTTGGGCGGGTTATTAAGTATATCCACGGAACAAAGACCACACCAAGAAACTAGGTAAATGTAGGTAAAAGCGGGTTCCTAAACAGGCTAAAAGTTGTACCTTCAATTAAGCCATGCGATTTAGCTAGCAGTCATTAGTAATCTCTTAGGATCGCGAATTAAATAACTTACAATTTTAATTGTTATTGTGGGATGGGCGTCCTGCCCGTCATGAGTGGACGGGCGGGACGCCCATCCCACTTTCAAGAGTGGAAGTTATTTAATTCTCATTCCTTAATAGATAAATCTTAATTTATTTGTCACCGTTTCTTAACCAAAAGTAGAGATTTCGGAGTTGCCAAAAGCGAGAAATCGGGACGGGGTTTGTGTTTACAGTGCCAGGGCTATCGAGGAAATATCCGATCCCCTAGTCCGGCTGACACAAATCACTCATCAAGAGCCAATCGATCACATTTACTCCCGTAGTTGAATCACATAAATTTTGGAAAAATTAGTTAATACTGTCAAAAGTGAGTTCAAAAAAAAACACATGATGACAACCCAAACGCTGTTACCTCAATTTACTATTGCAGAGCTAGTCTTTCAGGTATATCACTCCGGTCTGCTGACTCCCACTCACCGACAACAGCTCAAGACAGCGCTGTTAAATGACTGTCTTACCGAAGAAGATCAAACAGCCATCAACCGCTTGCTCCACGCAGTTCGCCGGGGCTGGCTGAAAGTTGTAGATTAAACTCGGTGCTAAATTTTTTGCCACTACTCTTTAAATGCACTGTCACTTGAAGGCAGAATTAAATCCCCTTAAAAAAATTAGGCATTAGCCTAAATGTAGGGTGCGCCATAGGCACCCTGCCGTTTTAACTTCTATTTTCTCAGCTTATTTAGTCACAGATTGTGCCGTCAGGCATCATGGCCTCTCTCAGATTCGCTTCATCCAAATTAGTCCCACGCAAAGAAGCTTGATGCAAGTTTGCTCCCCGGAGATTTGCTCCCTTAAGGGAAACTCCGCTCAAATCTGCTTGATGGAGATTTGCACAGCTCAAGTTAGCTCCACTCAAATCGGCTCCCTTCAAATCAGCTTTTTCCAGATTTGCTTCCGTCAAATTAGCCCAACTCAGATTTGCTTGAGTTAGGTTAGCACGGCTGAGGTCAGCTTGTGTTAAGTTTGCATCGGTTAAATTTGCTTTGCTCAGGTTGATTCCGCAAAGCTTTACTTCTGTCAAGTTGGCACCTTGCAAGTTAGCGTTAACTGCATAAACTTGAATCAAAATTGCCCCCTGAAGGTTTGCATCTCTCATGTCTGCACCCCTGAGACTCGCCCCCGTTAAATCGGCTCCACTGAAGACGACACTCCGCAAGATGGCTCCGCTCAAGTTCGCTCCCACCGCCTCGCATTCGCCAAAATTAGCGGACATGAGGTTGGCTTGGGAGAGGTTGGCTTGACTGATATCTGCTTGATACAGATTAGCTCTGTATAGGGTGAGACCGATCGAATTTGCACCTTTTAAATTAGCGTGACTCAGGTCAATATCGCGCAAATTTGTCCTTGACATATTGGCACCGCTCAGGTCTACTTTGTGAAAAACCCGTTCTCCGGCTGCATACCGTCTGAGAAGTTCATCTGCATCCATGTCATTTTCCCCAAAATATTTAATAATACCTTTGATATTTAAATAATATTAGGAATGAGTGACCTTTACGTTTCTTGGGCTGAGTACCATCGGAAAATTGAGGATTTGGCTGTAAAAATTGAGGAATCTCAGTGGAAATTCGATCGAATTGTCTGTCTGGCGAGGGGAGGGCTGCGGGTTGGAGATACTCTGTCGCGGATTTTCGACAAACCTCTGGCGATTTTAGCGGCCTCGTCCTATGGTGGGGCCGAGGGAAATGTCCGGGGCGCGATCGAGTTTGCCCGCGATTTGACAATGGTGGGCGATAATTTGGGCAGCAGCATTCTCCTGGTTGACGATTTGGTGGATTCGGGAATTAGTTTAGAGCAAGGTATCGCTTGGCTCAAGAATCGCTACGGCGAGGATATTCAGGAAATTCGGACTGCTGTACTCTGGTACAAGGCTTGTTCTGTTGCAAAGCCGGATTATTATGTAGATTATTTGGCGGACAATCCTTGGATTCACCAACCTTTTGAAATGTACGAAAAGATGAGTGCGGCTGATTTTGCGGCACAAGTTGGGAGTTAGTCAATAAAAAACTAAAATCAGGTCAAGCTTTAATATGGTTTTGCCGATATTTTGCACTTTTTGGCATAGTCCGTCAGGGGTTGAAACCCCTGTCTCATAGCTAAAGTCCTCTGAAGAGGACTGGATATTTATCAAGGTTCGGCAGTCTGTTTCAACTCTGATATTGCACCAGTATCAGCAACAGGCAAGATGCCTGTTCCACAAAGAGTGAATTTTCTTGTGGAACAGGCATCTTGCCTGTTCCTAAAAGGCTTATTGAGAATGGTGCAAGATATAAGTTTCAACCGACTGTCTTCTATGAGACGAGGAATTAATGCACTCCTAGGGCTTGTGGGTAAGTGCAAGTCGGCTGATAGAATTAGCGAACCGAAAGAATACGATCGCCCAATTCCATACTATCTGCCAAAACTTCCTGCCGCGCCCACCTATCCGCAGCCAAAATATCGTCTAAACCAGGACTTTCACAGTTATCGGCTTGATGTTTGTCGCACGCCTTCTCAATCAACTTCGGAATATCCAAAAACTGAATCTTCTCCTGCAAAAATAGCGCTACCGCCTGTTCGTTTGCCGCATTCAGCACCGCAGGCATCGAACCGCCCGCACGTCCCGCCGCATAAGCCAACTGCATACAAGGATACTTTTCGTGGTCTGGTTCTCGGAAAGTTAAATCCCCAGCTTTTACCAAATCGAGCCGTTCCCAATCTGTATGAATTCGCTCCGGCCAAGACAAAGCGTAAAGCAGCGGCAAACGCATATCCGGCCATCCCAATTGCGCCAAAACCGAGGTATCTTGCAACTCAATTAACGAGTGAATTATGCTCTGAGGATGGATGACAATATCAATGTCGTCATAATCCATTCCGAATAAGTAATGAGCCTCGATGACTTCTAATCCTTTATTCATCAAAGTAGCAGAATCGATCGTGATTTTCTGCCCCATCGACCAATTTGGATGTTTCAAAGCATCGGCTACTGTTACTCCTGCTAATTTGTCGATCGGCAAATCTCGAAAAGAACCCCCCGAAGCAGTGAGAATAATTCGCCGCAACCCGCCAACCATAACACCTTGGAGGCACTGAAAAATTGCCGAATGTTCCGAGTCAGCAGGTAATATTTTAACGCCGTATTTTTCGATTAAGGGGTTGACAACCGGGCCCCCAGCGATTAATGTTTCTTTATTGGCTAAGGCGATATCTTTGCCTGCTTTGATAGCCGCAATTGTTGGCAGCAAACCGGCACAGCCAACTATGCCAGTGACGACGGCTTGAGCGTCACCGTATTGGGCAACTTCGACAACGCCTGACTCGCCAGCAAGTAAAATAGGTTGAGGGTCGATGTCTGCGATCGCCTCCTTCAATTCCAGTAATTGATCTTCGTCGCAAATCGCGACAATTTCCGGTCGAAACTGGCGAATTTGCTGGGCCAGCAACGTTACATTTCGTCCGGCGGTTAACCCGACAATCCGAAATTGATCGGGGTATTGAGCTACAATATCCAGAGTCTGAGTGCCGATCGAGCCTGTGGATCCGAGAAGAGTTATTGCTTTCACAATTTTTTAAGGTTTTGTGGATTATTCTAATATTACGATTGCGGGGATAAAAATTAGTGGTTAACTATTGCGTGGAAAGCACATTCGATGGAATCATATTTTGAGTGACCGAAAGCATCCAGGATACCCGCCACGTGATTCATCCGTCCAGAAATAAAAAACCTGTATCCGATAAAGGAGCCCCCGAATTTATCCGTGGGGTCAATGCTTCGATCTAAAATCTAAGATCTAAAATCTAAAATCGATTGACCACAAGGTGCCAGATTTCATGCAGAATAGGGAAAATTTTGCTGATGACCGTGAGGACATCAGTGTCTCGATCGCCGAAAATATAGATGAAGGTCGATCCCAGCTACCGTCGAGTTTGGTTTGGGCGATCGCGACTGCTGCGGCAATTTTCTTGTTGTGTAGCAGTTTACGCCACGCTTTATTCCAATCAACTGCTTTCGATTTGGGAATTTTTGACCAAGCAATTTACTTAATCAGCCAAAACCAAACGCCTTTTTCTTCTTTAATGGGGATTCATATTTTGGGCGATCACGCAGCGGTAATCTATTATCCGCTAGCTTTGCTGTACAAAATTTACCCAGATGTGCATTGGCTGCTGTTGGTACAAGCAGTTGCATTATCCCTGGGGGCTTGGCCTACCTGGAGTTTAGCGCGTTTGGCAGGTTTGAATCAAGAACAATCCCGTGCGATCGCATTGATTTATTTGCTCTATCCGGTGGTATTTAACATCAATTTATTTGATTTTCACCCGGAAGTAATCGCTTTACCCGCACTTTTTGCCGCAATTTTGGCAGCGCGTTTAAATAAAATTGTGTGGTTTTGTACCGCTATTGTGTTAGTTCTCAGTTGCAAGGCGGTTTTGTCCATAACCGTTGCTGCTATGGGTTTATGGCTGTTTTTTTGCGAAAAAAAGCAACGGTACGGGGCGATCGCACTTTTGCTAGGTGCAGCTTGGTTTTTGATAGCTTCCCAGAAAATAATCCCCTTCTTTAGCGGCAGCGAAGTCGCTGGAGTCGGGCGCTACAGCTATTTAGGAAAATCCGTACTAGAAATTATCATCAATCTCATATTAAAACCACAGTTAGTATTAGGAAAAATTCTTTCCTTCGATACATTCAAATATTTATTTCTCCTCACCTTACCTGTGATTTGGCTGCTATTGCCATTTTCGGGCAAACTACGGATACAATATCTAACAGCGCTAATTCCTGCCCTCCCTACCCTCCTGATCAATATCCTCTCTGACTTGCCATTTCAACGCAGCTTAGCCTATCAGTATTCAGTACCTGTAATTCCCTTTTTATTTTTAGCAGTAATCGCGAAGGAAGAAACCAGGAAGAGGGAAGAAATAAAAGGCAACAAGGAAGAATATCAAGCAAATAAGCAACAGTTTTTAACAGGGGTGAATCTGCCACAAATTAAAAACTTCCGAATTTCTCAACTTTGGCGGGGAATTCAATTGCCGAGAATCATGATAATTTGGTCATTACTAATTTTCCTATGTCTGGGCGAATATAAAGATTTTTATCTGTACCTAAATAGACTAGATACCTGGCAAGCTACACGCGAAGCAGTCGCACAAGTCCAACCCCAAAGCAGTATTTTAACCGATAATAGACTTGCCCCTCACTTTGCCCATCGCCCAATAGTAAAATTGCTTTCACAAATTTCGCCCCAAACAAATTTAGCTGAATTTCAATACATATTATTAAACCTGCGCCATCCCTGGCCTGATACTGAAAAACTTGGTGATACCTTAGCAAAGCAACTGAAAAAGTCTCCCGATTTTAAATTAACTTATCAAAAAAACGAAGTTATGCTATTTAAACGAATCGCTGATTAAATAATAAAATGCGAACTTTAAAATTCCTAAAAACTCATCCAGTATTTTTAATGATTGTCGTGACAACGATAGTCTTATTTACCGCCAGCAGCGCGCGGCACGCTTTGTTTCAGTCAACTGCATTCGACTTAGCAATTTTTGACCAAGCAATTTATTTAATCTCCCAAAATCAAACGCCATTTTCCTCTTTAATGGCAATCAATATTTGGGGCGACCACGCCGCTTTTATTTTCTATCCACTAGCTTTACTTTACAAAATATATCCAGATGTTCACTGGCTTTTTTTAGTACAAGCTGTTTCCCTAGCTTTAGGCGCTTGGCCGAGTTGGAGTTTGGCACGTCAAGCCGGATTAAACGAACAAAAAGCAATTGCAATTTCAGCCGTATATCTGCTTTATCCCGCAGTATTTAATGTCAACCTCTTCGACTTCCACCCAGAAGTAATTGCTTTACCAGCATTGCTAGCAGCAATCTTAGCCGCGAGGCTGAATAAAACCTTGTGGTTTTGTGCTGCTATTGTATTAGTTTTGAGCTGCAAAGCCGTGCTATCTTTAACTGTGGCTGCGATGGGTTTGTGGCTGTTGTGTTTTGACAAAAAACGCAATTGTGGGCTCATAGCTCTCTTTCTAGGCGCGGGTTGGTTTCTGGTAGTTACTCAGGCAGTTATACCGTATTTTAATCAGGGAAGAGAACACGCGGGTATCGGGCGATATCAATATTTGGGAAATTCTGTTTTTGAAATTGCTATTAATTTAATAGTGAAACCAAATCTAGTTTTAGGGCGTTTGTTTTCTTTAGATACTTTTGGATATTTAGCGTTATTGCTATTACCTATAATTTGGTGGCTGTCCCCGCGTCATCTGTCATCTTTAATTAGTGCTGTGCCGATGTTGGCGATGAATATTCTTTCCGATATCCCCGCTCAGCGGGATTTAATTCATCAATATTCTGTGCCGATATTGCCGTTTTTGTTGGTAGCCGTAATTTCCAGTTTGGCAGCTACCAATCAGCAAAAGGGAAAAACAATATTTGAGAGATTGCCACTTCCTAATTATCCCTTGCCTAGAGTCATTGTAATTTGGTCGTTGATTGCTTTCTTAGCTTTAGCGAAATACGGCTATTTTTGGACTATTTATTTAAAGGGGATCGACACTTTGCCGGCTACCAAAGAGGCAATTTCTCTTGTGGAAACCAAAGGCAGTGTTTTAACAAATGCTCAGATTGCTCCGCACTTAGCGCACCGCCCTGTGGTAAAATTAACTCAGGCTAACGCGCCACCTGCAAATCTCGCAGAATTTGATTATGTATTGCTGAACCTCAGATATCCTGGCTGGATGAGCGATCGAGCTTTTGTTAAAAACTTAGTAACTCAACTAAAAAACACCCCTCAATTTCAACTAAAATATCAGCGAGACGACATATATCTATTCACTAAGGATCGCGAATTAAATAACTTACAATTTTAATTGTTATTGTGGGATGGGCGTCCCGCCCGTCCCACTTTCAAGAGTGGAAGTTATTTAATTCTCATTCCTAAGAGTCATTAGTCAGCAGTCATCAGTCAGTAGTCAACAGTCAACAGTCAACAGTCAACAGTCAACAAATTCGCGCTAATCCTCCACTTTCACAGCCCTTCTTGCCAACTTCACGTAAGTTTTCACAGTTTCATAAGGCATTTCCAAATCAGCAGCAATATCCAGCAAAGATTCCCCCAATTCCCGGCGCGCCAAAATCGTTGCCCAAGTTTCCGCAATCTCAGCAGCGCGACTTCCACCTTTACGTTTTCTGTGCGCCATAAACTTCTGTGTCAATTCCTCTATTCGCGCCGCCAATACGCTTTGTATCGACACTTCAGGTAGGGCTTCTGTCAACCATTGCGATCGCGTTTGTCCCAATCCAAAAGTTGTTTTGTAGCCGATGCCGCAGTAAGGCGCTAACCGCCCCAAAGCATAAAATAACTGTACAAAATCAGGGCGATTGTGAGCCGATCGCCCTAGCCCAAATTCCACCGCCCCAGTGAATCCCGTTACCATACCTTTTTTGCCCGCCGCTACCTTTTGCGACTCCAATTCGTGGCGGCTAATAATTGCATTTTTATCAATCCAGTTCAAAAATTATGCTTGGTAAAAATTTACCACCTAAAAGTTATTCCAGCGGCGCAAATAGCTGTGAAAAACATTTTCGGTAACTGGCAAAGGGAAGTGATTGCCTTTGCTACGAAAGCTTGTAGGAGTCACAAAAATAAGTTTGATGGTGGGCAAAAATGGGCGTTCGGCTGTTAATAATTGCTGGTAATTTGTGGGAGAAAAAGCAATATCCCAAGAGCGAATTAGCAGCGGAGCATTTCGCAAATCTATCTCTTCGGGCAAATTTTGCAGCCACTGACTCAGCCACTGCACTACGGGCTTTGAAAGTCCTGTTACGTACCAGCGATAAATGCGATCGCCCAAAAGCTGAAATTCTTTGCCGCCGAGGAGCAAATCACCTTCCAATCCCGAAAGAGTAAAGGCTTTTTCTGACAAGCGAATTTCTTCATGTGATACCCGCCACGTGATTTATCCGTGGAATCAATCCCAAATCGAAAATCGAAAATCCTCAAGAAAGAGCATTTATCCGT